>JBBQQZ010000288.1:0-5271 GCA_038215325.1 Tepidisphaerales bacterium
CCGGTCGATCAGGCTTGATTCCTGTTCCGATCCGTGCTGCGATCCGTTCCGCGGCGCATCGAGCGAGAACGTGCGGCGACGTTGCACCTTGCGCAGGTGGCTGATCGCCAGGTTCACACCGATGCGGAACATCCAGGTGTACGGCTGGGCCTCGCCGCGAAATGTCTCGATCTTCGTCAGCGCTTTTACGAACGTTTCCTGTGTCAGTTCGCGCGCTTCTTCTCGATCGCCCACGACCCGAACGATGGCGTTGTACAGCCGATCCTGAAGTCGGATCGCCAGTTGCCCGAACGCACCGCGGTCGCCGGTCTGTGCCAGACGGAACAGATCGATCTCCCGCGAATCGTCCACCCGCGGCACAAGCCGCATGGGGGCCGCTGGCGAGGCATCGAAACTACCGCTCACACTCGACATGGGGTTAGACGCTCCAAGCGTCGAAAGGTTCCAGAACGACAGGCACGATCCATCGCACCCCGGCCAAACCTACGGTTGTACCCGTGCGTCCGATAACGATCAATCGAAAAGACTCGAACGAACGCAATGTTTGCTGCGGTCGATGCGCTCCGCTTCGCGTCGCGGCTGACGGATCGATCGGTCGCCCGCGAGTCTTCACCAGAAGTGAAACCGCGATACCGACGCGTTGTCTTTGGTCTGGCGACGTAACTGCGTACGATTCGGGCATGGCCTTCCCCACGCTTCGCGATTTTCTCGACCACCTTGAAAAGCATAACGAACTGGCGCGCGTGAAAGTGCCCGCCGACCCGGTGCTGGAGATCACCGAGATCGCCGACCGGGTGATGAAATCCCCCGCCCCGCACGGCCCGAGCGAGCGCGACAAGCACGCGGCCGCCAAGCTGGGGGGAAAGGCGCTGCTGTTCGAAAGACCCGTCGGTTCGGACATTCCGATCGCGATCAACACCTTCGGCAGCTACTGGCGCGTCTGCCAGGCGCTGGGATGCAATTCGCTGGATGACCTGGCTGACCGTGTGCAACAACTGATCAAGCCGGAAATGCCGACCTCGCTCATCGAGAAGATGAAAAAGGGGATGGACCTGATCAAGCTCGCCAGCTTTCCCCCCAAGAGCGTCAGGAGCGGGATTTGTCAGCAGATCGTGCTGGAAGGGGAGAACGCGGATCTGACGAAGTTGCCGGTGCTGCAATGCTGGCCGCTGGATGGGGACTTGCGATCCGATCAGGTTTTCGACCGCAAGGCATCGCTCGAAGCCGCCGACCGGCAAACCGGTACGGGTCGGTACTTCACGCTCGGTGGGATCTACACCCGCCACCCCGAGACCGGCGCCCGCAATGTCGGCATGTACCGCGTACAGATCCACGGCCCGCGAACCTGCGCGATGCACTGGCACATGCACCACGACGGCGCTCGACATTTTCGCGCCTACAAAGCCCGCAACGAACGCATGCCCCTGGCGATCGTGCTGGGCGGCGAATCGGTCCTCCCCTACTCCGCCACCGCCCCCTTGCCACCGGGCGTGGAAGAGCTGCTTTTCGCGGGCTTTTTGAACAATCGCGGGATCGAACTGGTTCCCTGCAAAACCATCGACCTCGAAGTCCCCGCCAACGCCGAGATCGTCATCGAAGGGTACGTCGATCCCGACCAGACCCTCATGGAAGGCCCCTTCGGCGACCACACCGGCTTCTACTCGCTGGCGGACGTCTATCCGCAGTTCAACGTCACCGCCATCACCATGCGCAAGGACGCGATCTTCCCCGCCACCATCGTCGGCAAACCGCCGATGGAGGACTATTACCTCGGCAAGGCGACCGAGCGCATCTTCCTGCCGCTGTTGAAGATGCTCGTGCCCGATATTGTCGACTACGCCCTGCCCATCTCCGGCGTGTTCCACAACGCCGCGTTCATCAAAATCCGCAAGGAATACCCGCAGCAGGCGCGGCGAGTGATGCACGCCATCTGGGGCGCCGGGCAGATGAGCTTTACCAAGTTCATCATCGTCGTGGATGAGCATGTGGATGTTCATGACGAGCAGCAGGTTTTGTTCCATCTGTTCGCGAATGTCGATGCGTTGCGCGACGTGGAGATCGTAAAAGGCCCGATCGACATCCTCGATCACGCCAGCATCGAGTACGGCTGGGGCGGTAAGATCGGCTTCGACGCCACGAAAAAGCTCCCCGGCGAAGGCCAGGTCCGCGCCTGGCCGCGGGAGTTGCAGATGACCGAGGCGATCAAGCAACGAGTGACGCAACGGTGGCGCGAGTTTGGGGTGTAAGTGCGGGTTACTCGTCGGCACGCTCGACCGCATAGCCGACGCCTTCAAGCACTTGACGAATCCGAATGCCGCGAAGCGTTCCAAGCTTCTCCTTGATCTGCGAGCGGTCGATGGTCAGCAATTGGGTGATGTTGACGACGCTGGGTTTGGACAAATTGGCTTCGCCTTCGGCCAGCCGCACGTTTCCCTTCATTCTTTCCAGCGCGAGGTTCGACGTGATGACCGCAACAATCACCGTCGCCAGACGACTGCGATTGTGTACGTCGCTGGAGACGACGACGACCGGACGAGCGTACCCCGGTGACGACCCGATCGGCACAGGCAACTCGGCCCAGGCGACATCGCCTTGCTCGATCACCATTGCTCGTCCTTGAGCCATGTGCTCGCCGCCGCCTTTGAGCCGGCATTGGCGACGGCGGACTGCTCGGCGTTGATCTCCGGGTGGGCGGCGAGCAACGCATTCAGCTCCTCCGTCTCCTGCTCACGCTCCCAGGCCTTGATCAGCCGGTCGATCCCGATCGAGATCATCTCGCTCCGTGATAAATTGCGAGCCCGGCGCACTTTTTCAAGCTTCTCGAACAGGTCGCCCCGGATCGAAATTGCCGCCTTCACGGCTCGGGATGCTGCGGTAGTACGCATGGTAATACTATCGTCAATACCAACCGAAAAGTCAATCTGAAACCCCCGGATTTGCGACTTCGTCCGCAACCTGCTAAATTGCCCGGCTCGCTCGTTTTTACACAGAATATTCTGAGGTGTGTTATGTCGATGGATCCGTCTCTGAAGAGTGCAAGCGCTCTGGTTCGCCACCGCAACGTGCTGACGCGCGGCGAGCGGTTGCTCAAGCTTGCCGAGCAGGGCAAGTGGGACGAAGGCAAGAGCGTGTTCGGCCTGGTGAAGGTCGGGCATCGCAAGATGGTCATCGGCGGCAAGGACAAGAAGGCCGAAGGCGATGAAGCCGTCGCCGGCGTCGCTCCGGCCGCCAAAGGCGCCGCGGGTGCCAAGGGTGCTGCGGGCGCGAAAGGTGCTGCGGGTGCCAAGGGTGCTGCGGGTGCCAAGGGTGCTGCTCCGGCGGGTAAGGCCGCTGCGGGTAAGGCGCCTGCGGCTAAGGCCTCCGCCGCCAAGGGCGCTGCCAAGAAGTAATCGTCTGTTTCGTAACGAGTGTCACGTGAGCAGCCCCGCGCGCTTCTCACGTCACACTAGTCACGCCACACGCTATGCCAACCCCATCCTTCATCTCCCAGCGCGCCCACGGCGTCGACGCCTCCGGGATCCGCAAGGTCTTCGACCTCGCCGCCAAGATGAAGGACCCGATCAATCTCTCGATCGGACTCCCCGATTTCGACGTCCCCGAGATCGGCAAACAAGCCGCCATCCACGCGATCGACGCCGGGCACAACCGCTACACCCAGACCCAGGGCATCGCCCCCTTGCGCGACCGGCTCCGCAAGGACCTGTCCGCCGAGTTCAACAAAGACGTCGGCGACGTCCTCATCACCTCCGGCGTCTCGGGCGCGCTGCTGCTGGCGATCCTGGCGGTCGTCGATCCCGGCGATGAGGTCATCTTCCTCGATCCCTACTTCGTCATGTACAAGCACCTGCTCACGATGGCAGGCGGGAAGTCGGTTGCGGTCGATAGCTATCCCGATTTCCGGCTGCACCCGGACAAAATCGAAGCCGCCATCACCCCGCGCACCAAGATGCTGATCCTCAACTCGCCGAGCAACCCCACCGGCGTGGTGATGAGCGAACCCGAGATCAAATCCGCAGTCGAGATCGCGAAAAAACATAACCTCCTGATCCTTTCCGACGAGATTTACGAACCATTTCTGTATGACGTGAGTCGCAGATCGGAGGTCGGAGGTCGGATCGGCCAGGCAAGCGACCCACGACCCACGATCCGCGACCCACGCCTCTATTCCCCCCTCAGCCTCTACGACAACACCCTCGTCGTCCGCGGGTTCAGCAAAAGCCACGCGATGACCGGGTGGCGCGTCGGGTACGCGTTCGGGCCCGCCGAGGTCGTCGCGCAGATGACCAAGCTCCAGCAATACACCTTCGTCTGCGCCCCCTCCCCGTTCCAGGAAGCGGCGCTGGCTGCCATGGACGTTGACATGTCCCCGCACGTCGAGGCGTACCGCAAAAAACGCGACATCGTCTACTCCATGCTCAGCCCCCGGTTCGAGATCGAAAAGCCCGGCGGCGCGTTTTACATCTTTCCCAAAGCCCCCGGCGGACTCAGCGCGACCGCGTTCGTCGAAAAAGCGATCGCAAACAACGTCCTCATCATCCCCGGCAACGTCTTCTCCGAACGCGATACCCACTTCCGAATCAGCTACGCCACGACCGACGACAAACTCGTCCGCGGCTGCGAGATCCTGCTCTCGCTCGTGTAGCCAATGTAGCATGCTACATTCGCGCTACATCCGATCCGACCAACCCCCAATCCCCTAACCATCCGGCCGGCCATTGGTTACGCGATTCGCGTCGTCCGACGCGCCGCAACGGCCGATTCGAGTGTGCTACATTTGCTACATTCTCCATCCAATAGTCCCCAGGTCTCACCCGCGCGCAGGTTCCCCGATCCCGCGCAAAGCAACTTCCGCGGCGTCAGGGTTCGAGCGAGTATGTCCTCTACATAGACCCGCCGCGCTGCGCGTTTGTCATGACAATCGCGCAGCGCCACGTGAAAAAAAGTCGAACAAAAGCCCCGCGCTCTCAAACGCACGCGGCCCGTAGCGAGCGGAGCAATCTCCACCCGCTACGGGCCACGCGCTATCTGCCACATGCCAACCCGCGATCAGTTCGTCGGCACCTTGGTCGCCGTCACGTTGCCGTTGGTCGTGGTGTACCGAGACCGATCCACAATCATCGCCGCCCGCCGCTCGACGACGAGTTCCGGATTGGCAGTCCCGGCGTTGCGATAGCCCTGAAGCAGGATGTAAACGGTATACGTGTCCGACCGCGTGGTGATCAGATTGCTGACACGGTTGAGCAGCAGGTACTGCTCTTCGAAGTCGTAGCG
>JBBQQZ010000289.1:0-5227 GCA_038215325.1 Tepidisphaerales bacterium
GCGCGATCTCGCCGATGATCTTGGCGAGCACGCGGGTCTGGCTTTGCATCGCGTCGACGCGCAGGATTTTGTCGTTGGGATAGAAATCCAGGATCGGGCGGGTCTCGTTTTCGTAGATGCGCAGGCGTTTTTCGATGACCGCGTCGTTGGCGTCGTCGAAGCGGTTTTCCTTCAGGGCGCGGCGTTTCAGGCGTTCGACCATCTTGCCGTGATCGCTGGAGAGGTGGATGACCTTCATGACGTCGATGATGTCTTCCAGCAGCTTGGCCTGGTTGACGTTGCGGGGCATGCCGTCGAGGACGAGCATCTGCGTTTCGGGGTGGAAATCGTTGGTGAATTCCTTGCCCTTGATGAACTGCTTCCAGACTCGGATGACGACGTCGTCGGGGACGAGCTGGCCTTTGCCCGCATATTCCCAGAACAGCCGGCCGGCCTCGGATTGGAGGTCGAGGGAGCGAAAAATATCGCCGGTGGAACTGTGATAGAAGCCCGGAATTGAACCGAGAATCTTTCCCTGGGTTCCTTTACCCGAACCGGGCGAACCGAAGAGCAAGACGGTTTTGTACCGCTTGGTGGGGTCGGACGGGCCGAAGTGCGGGCAGTGCGGGTTCTCGCATCGCAGGGGATCGCTCATAATGACACATTAACACACTGCGAACGGGCAGATCGATCCGGAATTCCCATGTGTGGCAAAATGTTACGCTTTCGGCCGCGTCGGACGCGCCGGTCGTGGCGGCGGGGAGGCGTATTACGCCTTTTACGACAACCACTTAGCGACGGGCGCGGGGGCGTGCCAGCTCGCCGGGAGCGGTCGGCGCTTTTTGCGGTTTTTCGCGTTCGCGAGGGTTTCGACAGGGGGCGTTCGATCAGGCGTAGAACGATTTCAGGTCGTCGAAGTAGCCGGGGTAGGTCTTATTGACGCAGGCAGGATCGTTGATCCTAACGCCCGGCGACTTCGTGCCGGCGAGCGCGAAGCTCATCGCCATCCGGTGGTCGTCGTAGGTGTCGATCGACGTGACCTTCAACCGCTCCGGCGGATGCACCGTGAGCGTGTCGTCCTCGATCTCGACTTCCGCGCCCAGCTTCGTCAGCTCATTCTCCAACGCCGCCAAGCGATCCGTCTCCTTCACGCGCAAGGTGTGCAGCCCGCGCATCGTCGTCGGGCCGTCCGCGAACAGCGCCACCACCGCCAGCGTCTGCGCGGTATCGGGCATGCCGCTGAGATCGACATCAATTCCCACCAATTTTTCCGGTCCGATGATCGTGATGAAGTCCTTGCCGAACGTCAGCACCGCGCCCATCTGGTGCAGCACGTCCGCGAAGCCTACGTCGCCTTGCAGCGAGCGCTTGCCTAGTCCTTCGATCGTGACCTTTGATCCCGGATGCAGCGCCGCCAGCGCGAGGAAATAGGTGGCGTTCGACGCATCGGGTTCGACGGGGTAGTGATCGAGGACGTAGTTTCCCTGGGGGACGATGATCTTGCGCGGGTCGCCGGTGTTTTCGTCGCGTTCGAGTTCGCAGAGGTGGTGAAAGCGGTCCATCAACTGCATCGACATCACGATGTAAGGCCAGCTCGTCTGCCGGCCAACCAGGCTCACTTGCAGCTCGTTACGCGCGAAGGGCGCGATTTGGAGGATCGATGAGAGGTATTGCGACGACGTCTCACTGCCGTACTTCACCAGCCCTCCCGGCAAGCCGTCCGCCAGGATGCGCACGGGGGGGTAGCCGTCGCGCATCGTGTGTTCGACGCGCACGCCCAGGTTCCTTAGCATCGCCACCAGCGGGCCGATCGGGCGCTCGCGCATGCGCGGGATGCCATCGAGAACGTACTCGCCTTTGCCCAGTGCGCACAGCGCGGCGAGAAACCGGATCGTCGTCCCCGAGTTGCCGCAAAAGATCTCCGCAGACGAACTGGGGATGGTTCCGTTCTGCCCGACGATAACGATTTCCTGTTTCGCTTCGTCCGCGCCGACGTCGAATCCGAGTTGCTTCAGGCCGTCGATCATCACCCGCGTGTCGTCGGCGAAGAGCGCTCCGGTCAGCCGGCACGTGCCGTTAGAAAGCGCCGCCAGCACCATCGCGCGGTTGGTCAGGCTCTTGGAGCCGGGGGGCGCGAACGTGCGGTCGAAGGGTTGGGTCAACGGTTCGATGGCGATGGTGGTCATTCGGCAGTTCATCCTACGGATATCGCAAAGACCGCAAAGACGCGAAGGGCGCAAAGAAATGCATTTTTTTCGGTTTCCTTCTTTGCGACCTTTGCGACGTTGCAATCTTTGCGTGAACCGGAAACTTTCCCTGCGTCGCGGCGTCGAAGTATCATGTATTCAACCAACCCCGGAGATTCCATGCGCCACCTCGTCCGTCGTTCCCTGTTCGCTGTCGCGATCGCTTCCACGCTCAGTCTCGCTCAAGACCCGCCTGCCGCGAAACCGCAGGCGTTGCCGGTGAAGAATGTCGTGCTCTTCTCGTCGGGAGTCGGGTATTTCGAGCATTTCGGGCCCGTGCAGGGCGCGGGGCAGACCGAACTGCGGTTCAAAACCAACCAGATCAACGACATCCTCAAATCCCTCGTCCTCCAGGATTTGGACGGCGGGAAGGTGTCGACCGTGCAGTATCCGTCGCAAGACCCGGTGGAGAAGACGCTCAAGAGCTTCCAGGTGGATATCACGGGCAATCCGCCGCTGTTTCAATTGCTGGGGCAACTGCGCGGGGCGAAGGTGGTGCTGACGGTCGGGAACGAAACGTATTCCGGCACGATCCTCAACACCGAAAAACGCCAGGTTCCCGGCGGGCCGGATCAGCCGGCGATCGAGTCGTGGTTCATCAGCCTGCTCAGCGGCGCCAGTGTCAAGCAGGTCGAACTATCGAAACTCACGGATCTGAAAATCGAAGACCCGGTTCTACAGGACGAACTCGCCCGGGCGCTCTCGGCGTTGGCGCAGGCGCGCGATCAGGACAAAAAGAGCGTCGTCATCAACTTCACCGGGCAAGGCGAGCGGCGGATCCGGCTGGGGTACGTCGTCGAGGCCCCGGTCTGGAAGACCAGCTATCGCCTGCTGATGGCGGACAAGGAGACGACGCTGCAAGGGTGGGCGATCGTCGAAAATCAAACCGATAACGACTGGGACAACGTCCAGCTCAATCTCGTCTCGGGGCGTCCGATCAGCTTCGTGATGAACCTGTACCAGCCGCTGTACGTCCCGCGGCCGACGGTGGAGATGGAACTGTATCAGTCGCTCCGCCCGCAAACCTACGACGGCGGGATGGCGGACAAGAAGGAGATGGCGAAGGCTAGCGGCGGGGAGAGCGATCGCGCTCGACGCATGGCTCCCGCAGCAACTCAAGCGCCGGGCGCGGTCGCCAACGAGTCGATGACAATGGAGCGCGCGTTGTCACAGGCCAACGCCCCGATGGACGCCACCAGCTCAGTCCAGTCCGTCGCGTCCGCCGCCAAGCTGGGGGAATTGTTCCAGTACTCGGTCGGCAACGTGTCGCTGCCGCGTCAGAAAAGCGCGATGATCCCGATCGTCTCGGATAAGGTCGAGGTCGAGAAAGTCTCGATCTACAACGCGTTGGTCCTCCAGAAACATCCGCTCAACGGCGCGCAGGTGACCAACTCCACCGACAAGCACTTGCTGCAAGGCCCGATCACCGTCTTCGAGGCCGGCAGCTACGCGGGCGACGCGCAGATCGACAATGTCCCGCCGGGGCAGAAGCGATTGCTCAGCTACGGCATCGATCTGCAACTGCTCGTGCAGACCAAGCCCGAATCCGCTTCGCAGGTCGTCACCGCCAAGATCGTCAAGGGCGTGATCCACCTCACGCGTAAGAGCGTGCAGTCGATGACCTACACCGTGGACAGCAAGTCCGACCGCGATAAATCCGTCATCGTCGAGCACCCGATCACCCAGGGCTGGAAACTCGTCGGCACGGATGAGCCGATCGAAAAAACCCAGGCCCTCTACCGCTTCAAGCTCGCGACGCCCAAGGGCGAACAGAAATCACTCAAGGTGAGCGAAGAAAACGTCCACGTGCAGGGCATCGCGATCCTGCCGGAAGACATCGGCACACTGCTAAGCTACGTCCGGGTGGGCGAGATCCCCGAAAGCGTGCGCAAAGCCATCACCGAGGCCATCAATCGCAAGCAGGCGCTCATCGATCTGGAACGTCAGTTCAACGAAAAGCAGGAACAGGTCGCCAAGATCACGGCCGAGCAGAACCGCATTCGCGAGAACATGAAGACCGTCGATAAGGCCAGCCAATACTACAACCGGCTGCTTGCCAAGCTCAACGAACAGGAAACGCAGATCGAGAAATTGCAGACCGAATCCGAGACCCTCCGCACGCAGCTCGAAACGGCCCGCAAGGCGCTGGAGGACTATGTCGCGGCACTGAATGTCGAATGACTGTGAGTGTGGCGTGACGAGAGTGACGTGAAAGCGGGCCTTAACGCCTTTCGCGACACACTCGTCACGCAACATCATTCTTTCGCCAACTTGCCACTCACGTCCGCAAATCGTACGTCTTCTCCGGTGTGAGATTTTTGATCCCGGAGGTCGCGATGCGATGGACGTGGCTTGCTTGTCCTGCGGTTGCTTTGTCTATGTTCCTGACTCCTGTCCCGGCGATGGCCGAGGACGTGTTTGCCGGGGCCTGGACGGTCAGTTTCACCCCCGACGGAAATGCCGAAGCCGGCGGCGCTCAGGCGTTTAAGGACGCGGCGTTATTCCACAATAATGAGCTGTCGTCCGAGGCTTTGGCGATGTACGGATTCAATACCGTCACCTACGCGCTGCAAGGCGATAGCCAGGACGTTTTCACCGCCAACATGACCAGCCTCACCCAAGGCAGCCTGCAATGGGTCGGCCGCAAATCGGGCGGAAAGCTGACCGGCATCCTCGTCTGGACCAAGTCCGACGGCAGTACACACCGGTACACGTTCAGTGGCACCGCGTACCCTACTGACTGACTCTCCATGTCGAGTGACGAATGTCGAATCACAGGACGTGTTACGTCTTCTGCTCATTCGCCACTCGACATCCCCTCTTGAGCCCGTTCCGTCCGGGTGACGTGGATCCAGCCCATCACGGCGTATCAGGGCCGGTGAAGCGTCGCCCGGACTCTATAAGTGGACTTCAGTTTTCCTTGACCAGCTTATGCACCCACTCCGGCGCAACTGGTTTGCCCTTGGTGCCTTCCGCCTTGCCGGTTTCCAGCAGCGCCAGGA
>JBBQQZ010000290.1:0-5224 GCA_038215325.1 Tepidisphaerales bacterium
GTGAGCTTTGGCCGATCCGACCGGGATCGCCATCGAAGTACCGGACCGGCAAGGGTATCATCACGGCATGTCGAAGCGCGGTATCGGCGTCATGGTTGCTCTGCTCACGCTTGCGTCGCACGGTATCGCCGCCGATACGCATTACAGCGGCAGTGAGGGGATTGAACTGACCTACCCCGATACATGGGTTCGCGCCGCGGCGGACCAGAAGCCGACCAAGATCGCGTCGATGCGCCTGGCGCTGCTGCGCTTCGAACCCGGCGCGTCGAACCCCAACGCCAAGCCCGACGCCGTGCCGGCGGCGTTCACGTGTACGCTGCTGGACCTGAAATCGCTCCCCGAAAAGGACCGCAACGGCGAATACTTCGCGATCCAGACGATCGCCGCATCGAAGAAGACGGACCCGAAGTCGCTGATCGCGGACATCAAACCCGCCCAGGTCGGCGGGGCCAAGGCGTGGTATTTCGTGATGAATCGCCCGGGCGCGGGGAACAGCGTGCGCGAGGCGCATACGTGGGTGGTCGACGCCGTCGATCGACACTACATGTTCACCGCCGCCGTCGCGCCGAAGGACGCCAAGGCGCTGGCGGCGGCGCAGGCGCTCATCGACGCGGTCACTTTCCTGCCCGAGCATCGACAACCCGACGGGCAGACCGTGACGTTTTCGGACAAGAACGCGAAGGTGGCATTCGATCATCCCAGCCACTGGCACGACGAGCCGCTTCGCAACGGGATGGTGGGGCAGTGGTCGGTGTATGATGCCGAGGGCAAGCCGACCGAGACGTACCTGGCAGCGCGAGATCGGTCCGGCAAGCCGAACGCGCCGCTCGACGACACGATCAACACGTTCGTCGCCGGGCTGGGATCGGACAACGCGGATGTGTCGCTCGACGAGCAAAAAAAGCGCACCATCGACGGCCGCCCGGCAGCGGAGTGCGTGATCCGGTTCAAGCGGAAGTCGGACAGCGCCCGCGTCACCAGCCGCGTGATTTTCGTCCAAACGCCCGCCGGCACGTTTTTCCTCGTCGGCACGTCGGAGTTCGCGTCCGAAGACAAGGTCGCAGAGGCGTTTTCAAAGATCGTGCCGAACCTGCGATTACGCTGAAGGGTCTCTGAACGCGCCCGACCACCCGTTTTCATCGATTGCACCAAGCCAACCACGGCTACGAGTACGAAGCCGTGGCACCCTGGCCGGTTACTCCTCGACCACCCACCCGATCGGCGGTTTCGCCATGCCGCCGAGGATGCCGTCGAGTTCGAGCGTCGCCTTGGTGACGGGGACGAATTTGGGGTAGTCGCCTTTGCCTAGCAGCAGGATGGTTTTGGTCGATCCGTCGGGCAACTTCGCGACGCCGGTGACTTCGTAGCTCGCCGGTGGGAGGTCGTTGAGGTCGGCGCTTTGTGGATACGCCTTCGATTGCCACTCGCGCTCGATCGTCAGCTCTTTTCCGTCCTCGCCATTCACCAGTTTTGTCAGCGGTTTCAGCGTGAAGATGAGCTTGGTGGCGTCCGGCGGAACGGTGGGGGCCTTGTTGATGTCGTTGCGCCAGCCGCTGAACCGCATGCCGATGTTCATGCCGTACCAGTGCGTGTGATTGTTCGGATCGGGCTTGTCTGTGGTGTGCTGGCCGGTCATGTTCCAGACGTAGTCCTGCTCGATTCCGTCCTTGGCGTCGCGGTCCTTGTTGTAGAGATTGCCTTTGGGGGTGAGTTCGAAGTTGAACAGGTGTTCGCCGAACTTCACCTTTACGATCGCGCGGCCCATGCGGTAGCTGCCGGCGACCAGTTTTTGCTTGTAGGTTCCGTCGGGCTTCACACCCGGCGAGTAACTGACCTTTTCCCCGGCCTCGGAAACGCCGTACACGCTCAGCGCGATGTCTTCCGCCACCGCGATCGGCTTCCCGTCCTGCCCGAGCACCCTGCCGACGATATACCCGCCTTCGGCTTTCAGCGGCGTGGACGAAACCGCGCTCGCCGATGCGTCCGTCGTGTCTGAATCCCCGCAACCCGAGAGCAACCCTGCCGCAATCATCGCCGCCGCAACCCACGTTGATTTCATCACTGATTGGCCTTCCGTATGTAGATGTGAACTCCCCCGAAGCTACCCGGCGGGTGGCGCAAACACAATTCGTGAAATCTGACTGAAACCCCGTGCGCGCTGCGCGTTTGTCACGACAAACGCGCATCGCTCCGGGTCTATGTGGAGGACAAGCTCGTCTGGCAAACTCCATGGAGCCGCGGCGCTTGCTCCGCGCGTGGCCGGGCGTGTGCGCGCTGCTCACGCGGGGTAAACCGCGTGGATTCATGGGATGGCGATGTTACAAAATGCTACACATTCAAAATGCACGCGAGGTTCGCATCGTCCCCCCTGATCGGCGTAACCAATGGCCGGCCGGGGGTTTAGCGGATCGGAATCGGTTGCTGAAGCAGGTGCGCCGAATGTAGCACGCTACATTGACGCGAGAACGGAACCGATGGAAGAATCCAGATAAGAAACGTTCGTCCCGCTCGTCCTTAAATAGAAGAAACGAACAACTGTCATTTTGACAGACGACAAGGTTGCCCAACACGAACACGGACCTATCCTTATGACGATGTCCATCCGATCCAAAATTCTACCGGCCCTGATGATGGTCCTTGTTTCTAACGCCTGCGCACTGGAGAGCACAATCGACTTCACCAAAGAAACTCTCGACAACGGCTTGAAGGTCATCTACGCGCCGATGAAGAACGCGCCGGTCGTTCACGTGCGCGTGCTTTACAACGTCGGCTCGCGGGACGAGCGCCCGGACCGGCAGGGCTTTGCGCACATGTTCGAGCACATGATGTTCCGCGGCAGCCGGCATGTGGCGCCGGAGCAGCACATGAAACTTATCGGCGCGGTCGGCGGGGATAGCAACGCATTCACCAGCTTCGATCAGACGACCTACACCAACACGCTCCCCAGCAACAACACCGAAATGGCGCTCTACCTCGAAGCCGACCGGATGGCCAGTTTCAAGGTCAACGACGAGATTTTCCAGACCGAGCGCAAGGTGGTCGCCGAGGAGTGGCGCATGCGGTACGCCAATCAGCCGATGGGTCCGGCGTTTCAGGACTTGCTCAAGACCGCGTTCACCACGCACAGCTATCGGTGGACACCCATCGGCGACATGGACCAGCTCGCCCAGGCGACGTCCGCGGAACTGCAATCGTTCTTCAACACCTACTACGTGCCGAATAATGCGTGCCTGGTGATCGCGGGGAATATCGATGTCGATCAGACGAAGCAGTGGGTGCGCAAGTACTTCGGCTGGATCCCCAAAGGCCCGGACGTGCCGCGCATCATCCCCGCCGAGCCGAAGCAGGCGGACGTGCGCCGGCTGGTGGTTCGCAAGCCCAACGTGCCGCTGACGAACATGTACATCGGCTTCAAAACCCCCGAGTACAAGTCCGACGACCACGACGCGCTGAGCATCCTGGCCGACATTCTCTCGTCAGGTCGCACGGGCCGGCTGGATCAGGCGCTGGTCTATAACGACGCTCCAAAGTGCGTGCAGATTGGCGCGGGAAACTACCAGTTGCAGGACCCGTCGCTGTTCGCCATCACCGCAGTGGTGCAGCAGGCGAGCGAAGCGGACAATGTCGAAAAGGAGATCGTCCGGGTCGTCACCGACGTGATCGAAAAAGGCGTGACGGAAGAGGAAGTGGCGAAGATCCGCACGCAGATGAAGCAGACGATCATCCGCCAGCGCCAGGAATGCGATGATGTCGCCAGCCAGCTTGCCGAGGAAGAGGTCTTCGGCGGCGACGCGAAGCGGGTGAATGCGTATTTCGCCCGGCTTGATGCGATCACGCCGCAGGAAGTGCAGCGGGTTGCCAGGGCATATCTGAATGTAAACGCGATGACCGTCATGCGTTACGAACAAGGCGCGCCGACCACGCAGACCGCGCAGGAAGCCGCGAAGCTCGCCGAGCAGGTCGCCAGCGCGGCGGTGAAGGCGTCGGAGGCGGTCGCGCCGCGCGTGAGCGAATTTCCGAAGGATTACCCCACGACCCCGCCGGTGGACCGGGACGCGATGAAGATCACGTTCAACAAAGGCGTCGAGGCACCGGGGGACGCAATTCCTGTGCCGATCAAGCTCATCACGATGAGCGATCACCGCCTGCCGCTGGTGAACGTGTCGATCATCATGCGTCGCGGCAGCCATCTTGAACCGGACGGCAAGCAGGGCGTCGCCGGACTGACGGCGCAGATGCTCCGACGCGGCAGCGAAGGGGCATTGTTCCTGGAACTGTCGCAGGACCTGGAATCCCGCGGCATCACCATCGAAGCCGCCGATGCCGGCGACAATACGCGGCTAAGCATTTTCTGCACCACCGACCAGTTGGAATACGCGATCACCAAAGCCAATCTCATCCTCACCAAGCCGACGTTCCCTGCCGAAGAGTTGGAAAATTTGAAAAAGCAATCGATCGGCGGTTTGACGCAGCAGTTGGCGTCGCCTTCGACGGTGGCGGGGCGGGCATTCAGTTCGACGTTGTTCGAGGGGTCGCAGTTCGCGCGCCTGACCACGCCGCAGACGCTGGCGTCGATCAGCCTGGACGACGTGAAGCAGTGGTATGCCAGGGCCTATGACCTCGCCGACTCGATCGTCATTTTCAGCGGCGACGTCAAACCGGAACTGGCCCAGTCGCTGAGCGGAACGCTTCTGAATGCGATGCCGAACGGGCCGTTGCCCGAGCCGATCGCCTATACGGTTTCACCGGCGATACAAAAGCGAAAGATCATTCTCGTCGACAATCCCGCCGGCAAGCAGGCGACGATCCGGGTCGGGCTTCGGGCGTACGACATCCGCAACGACGACAAGTTCGCCGGCAGCGTGGCGGGGCAGATTTTGTCGAGCGGGATCGATTCGCGTCTTGGCAAGTACGTCCGCGCCGAGAAGGGGCTGACCTATGGCGTGTACGCGTACTTCCGCCCGACCCGTTGGGCGGGTGAGTTCAGCGGAACCGTCGACACCCAGCCCAGCACCGCCGCCGCTGCGGTGGAGGCGATGTTCAAGGTCTTCGGCGATCTGCGCAAGGACCTGGTGAGCGAAGACGAACTGACCGAAGCCAAGCTCCGTGTCGCCGGCGGGATGGCGATGGAAGTGCAGACCGTCGCGCAGCAGGCCGGGCGGCGCGTCGATCAAATCCTCAACGGATACCCGATCGACTACTACGACCAGTTGCCCACGCGCAT
>JBBQQZ010000291.1:0-5217 GCA_038215325.1 Tepidisphaerales bacterium
CGAATCACCAGCGTACACCCGGCCTCGCCGCGGACGTGCAGCTTCACAACGCCGGTGAGGTTCTGGCCGAAGTCATACACGTAGCCGTTTCGGCCCCAGCCGACACTCATCCGTTTCGGCTCACCGACCGGCGCAACCTCCTGTAGCGCCCGCACCGGCGGGGCCATCGAAGGTTCCATCAAGCCGGCGTAGAACGGCTCGACCGATACATTCGCCCATGACGAATCGTCGACCGTCGGCGTATCCCAGCCCGCACGCTCCAACCGCGCATCGTACTCCTGCCCGTGGATCAAATCGTTGTTGAGGATGGGTCCGGTTTGCCAGCGCCAGGTATCGTCGGTGCCAATGCAAACAATCGAGCCGTCGGTCAGTGTGATTTCCAGTTGAGCCAGCAGTGCCGGGTGATCGCCATAGATGAGTGCCCGGTCGATCCCGGCCACCCGGCCTGCGTACCACCCGTCGCCAAGGACGGCGCCGATTACGTTCGTGCCGGTTTTGATCTGCTCGGTGACGTCGTAGGTCTGGTAGTTCAATCGCTTGCTGTAATCGGTCCACCCCGGCCGATACCACGCGTCACCGACGCGCTGGCCGTTGATCGAAGCCTCGTACAAGCCCAGCGCAGTCACGTACAGCCGCGCCGACGCTACTGTTCCCTTCACTTCAAACGCCTTGCGCATCATCGGCGACGGCGCACCCACCTGGCCCGTGCCGACCAGGGGCGACGCGACGAACTGAGCGTTCCAGTCGGACCGTTCGAGCAATCCGATCTCGAACCACGCCGGATCGCTCGGACGACCGGCGTTTTTCGAGGCGTCCCAGAGCTGCACGTCCCACCACACGCGCTGGCGACTTTTCAGCGGAGCGCCGGCGTAGACGATCTGCGACTGCTCGTCCGATTCCACGCGACCAGAGTCCCAGAGGTTGGCTTCGCCTTTATCCAATCGTTCTTTCGACGACGCCGCCCGCACGCGGTACGCTGTCTGGCGCGCGCCGGGTCGCGGGTCGTCGATGTGCCAGTACAGGCGCGGCGTCGTGCTGCCGATGACGAGCGGGGCGGTCTGGTATTCGGTCCGAAGGCGGAGAGCGCGGATAGGCGATTGAATCATGGTGAGTCGCATGTTAAACGTTCCGGCCGCCCGTCGCCTGCACGGAATTGTCCGATCTCCTGCACGCCGTTGCGCGCCGGGACGTGTAGCAAGCGAATGCGAGCCCTATACTGCCCCTCTCCATGGCAGGCAGTGACGACCGATTCAGCTTCCACGTTCGCCAGTCGGACTACTTTAAGCCCGGCAGACCCAGGGTTTATGCGGAGCGGTTTCCGCATTCGATCGACGCGGCGATGCACGACCACGACCTGTTCGAGATCGCGCTCGTCGTCACCGGCCGGTGTGTACACGTGTCCGCCGAGGGAGAGCGCTCACTCGGCACCGGCGACGTCGTGCTCCTGCGCCCGGGCGCGTGGCACGCGCTGACCAAGCCCAGTTCGTTCATCGTCTTTAACTGCCTGTTCGCGCCCGAACTGCTCTCCGGCCCGCTTGCGTGGGCGCTGGAGGATGAATCGCTGCATCTACTGATGAATGTCGCGCCCGTGCAGGAAAACCGGCGGGGGGTGCTGGTGATGCGCCTCAGCCCGGAGTCGGTCGCACGGTGCGTCAACTTGATGGACCGTATCTCCACCGTTAACGCGGCCAATCCGCTCCCCGAGTACGCGGCGGTCGGCGTGCTGCTCCAACTGCTCGGCGAGCTTGCCGGCGGGCTCGCGGAGACGGTGAAGCACCAACCCTTGGCGACGCGCCGCACGGTCCATCCTGCCATCCACAAGATCATCCGCCTCCTCACCGCCGACGCCAGACGACACTGGACGATCCACGACCTTGCGGGCTTGGTCGGGCTGACCGGACCGTACCTCGTGCGCCGCTTCACCGCCGATGTCGGGATGCCGCCTTTACGCTATCTCGGACGCCTGCGCGCCGAAACCGCGGCGGCGTCGCTGCTGCGCACCGACAAGCCGATCACTGAAATCGGCCTCGACGTCGGCTGGCCCGAGTCCCATCACTTCGCCCGGCGCTTCAAGGAACACTTCGGCCTCACCGCCACCGAGTACCGCCGGCGGTTCAGGACCGCCGTGCGTTGACGTGGCTCGGCGGAACGCCCAAGCGATTCAGCACACCTGCGCCACTTCCAGACCGAGCAGCGATCCGAGTTTTTGGATATGCGACGCCCAACTCCCAACGCCGACCGCGCAGTGATGCGCCGGCCCGTGGGCGTTCCATTGTTCGACGAAATTTCGCGCGCCGATCTTGAATCGATACCGGCTGTTCGTGTTGCCGATTTCCAGTATCGGTCCCGGCACGCTCTCGGCTTCGGCGACGAGCAGTTTCAGGCGGCCGTCGACGGTTTGTACGACGCTCAGCAACGTCACAGGCCCGTGCTGGACCGACATCTCCACGCTTAGACCGCGACCCACCTTGCCATGATAAACCTTCAACGGCCGGACCTTGGTTTTGCCCTGGGCGATCTTGATATGCCCCGGGCCGTCGTGCCCCATCAGCACCACGTCGTCGCGGAAGTCCATTGCGTAATATTCGGTGAAGCTCCCACCAGCGCCGAGCGTGTCGAGGATCTTCATCGCCTGCACATTCTTGATCTCCAGTTCGCCCGCGACGGGTATGCCGCGCGCGGTGAGCAGCGAGTTGCCGAGGATGATCGAACTGATCGCATCCTCGTTGTCCGGCACGCCGGTGCCCATGTAGTAGTACGCCATCGAGCCCAGATCATGACGCTTTACCAGTTCATCCAGCGCCACACTCGTGCGGGCGGCTCGCCGCAGTTCTTCGATCGAACAATCGGGTTGTACGTCGAACGCTTCGCCGAAATGTTTGACCCGAGCATCGATCTGCACGCCGGTCACGTCGCGTCGCAACGCTGCCAGTTCATCGACTTCGATAATCTCGATATGCCCGCCGAACTGTGCGCACTGTTGCGTGAGATCGGAATAGATATCCAACATCCCGCCGTAGTAGTGGCCCATGACACCTAGGCGATTGTGCTCCATCGTGTGCGCGACCTTGGCCGCCTGCACCCACTGGTCGATCTGGGTCCAGACGTGGTCGTCGCCTTCGAGCATGCCGGTGATCTGGTGGAACGGGATGCGGCTGCGGTTGAAGACGTTTGCGATCTCCGGCACGGGGCAGGCGGCGCAGTAGGCGAGCCATTCGCCGGTCATCTTCGTACGGTCGTTCATCGCGTTGAACGACCCGTAATCGATCGCGGCCTCTGGCTGTAGGTTGAGGATGATGACCGGCACTTTCGCGCGCCGTACGACCGGCAGCACGGTGCTGGACAGTGCATACGTGGTGACGTGGAGGAAGATGAGGTCAACATCCTGCTGCCGAAACGCGTGGCCCGCGTCGAGGGCTTTTTCGGGGGTGTCGACGAGGCCAACGTTCACGACCTCCGCGCCGCGATTGCCGAGCTGGTCGACGACCTGTGATAGATATCCTTCCAGACGTTCTTTAAGCCCCGCGAACTGAGGCCAGTACGCGTCAAGACCGATCCCGAACAGGCCGAGTTTCAGCGGGTGTTTCTGCGTAGGCATGGTTCTTACTCCCGTGTATTTGTTCGACTCTCATCCCTTGGCCACCTTGCAGGGTTCGCCGTACGAACCGTTCCGTCGCAACGGTTCGCACGGCGAACCCTACGAGATGGCTCGACGTGCTAACGCGCTTGCGGCAACGCATTCGCCTCCGCGCTCTCTCGTGCGCGGAGGCAGACCTCCGTCATCGCCAGCGACGATTCGGCGTCGACGATCGCTTTTCGTTTGCCGGCGAGGTGATTAAGAAAATTTTGCACGGGTTTTCGATCGACCGCAAGTGGCGCGTCGCGCTTGCCGATTGCGTCGATCAGGGTTCCGGCACCGCTGCGGGCTTCGCGCATGCCTCGGTGTCGACGGCGCGTGCCCAGTCGTCGCTGTGGGTCGGCGCGGCATCAGCGCGGTCGCGTTCCTCTGCCGGCTTTTCGGGTATAAACGGGACATGCCACCTAGCGACGATTTTGAAACCAGTCGCAAGGTTCGCCTGCTGCACGCGGTGAATCGGGCGTTGTCGCGGATTTATCACCGCGTCGAGGTCGAAGGCGTTGTCCGTGTGCCCCGCGCCGGTCCGGCGATCATCATCAGCAACCACATTTCGGGGCTTGATCCGCTCTTGGTGCAGTCGGTCGTGAATCGTCCGATCGTGTGGATGATGGCAAAGGAGTATTTCGAGATCGGCGCGCTGCGTTGGCTGTGGGATGCGATCCGGATCATCCCGGTCTCGCGTGACGGCAAGGATTCGTCGGCGCTCCGTTCGGCTTTGCGTACGCTGGAGGCAGGGCGGGTGCTGGGGATTTTTCCGGAGGGCAGGATCGAGACGACGCGGTCGCTGCTCCCGCTCGAGACCGGGGCTACGATGATCGCCTTGCGTAGCCGGGCGCCGGTGATCCCGGTCTATCAGACGGGAACGACTTTCGGCCAATCGATGGTCGGTGCGGTGCTCATTCCGCAACAAGTGCGTTTGCGCTTCGGGCCTGCGATTGAATTGGCGTCGCGATATGGAAAAACCCGCGACATGGACGCGCCTACGCAAGAGCTGTTCGATGCCATGCAGCGGCTGTCGCCGGAGGCGCAGGTCAGATAGGCTCGCGAACTCGCTCGGCGTCGGTATTTTTGGAACGTACCGGAATTTTTATGAAGTTTTGTAAATCAGTCCGCCGATGATCCTAGCAGGACAAGATTGTGACATTTGGGACTACGGTTTGACTTTCCCGAGTCTAACGGTAGGATAAACTGGGTAACTTAGACGCTTAGCGCAACGGCGCATTTTCTCCCCTCCGGAAGACACCGTGGGTAATACCCGGTGTCTTCTTTTTTGCCTTCATTTCCGCCCCGGTTCGTTCGCCCAAAGGCTTGCCTTATCTCACTTTAGCTAATAGTCTTCGCGTCCCACGTAATTTGGCCGGAGGCTGTCTGGTGCGATTTTTTGCTCGGATTTGCGTATTGCTGGCGGTGCTCTGCCACGCCGGACTGGCGATGGCGCAATATGAGCGTCAGATCAATGCCACCCTGCAAACCGGCCCGATCTTCCCGCCGGGGCGCTGGGTTCCGGTCACATTTAACCTTCGAAACGACGCCGTGACGCCCGTCGCCGGCAGTCTCAGTACGGACGTTCAGACCCCCGC
>JBBQQZ010000292.1:0-5151 GCA_038215325.1 Tepidisphaerales bacterium
GGCGACGATGGTGTAGACGACGGTTTTGGTGGTGGCGATGCCGACGCCCTGGGCACCGCCTTCGACGTTCATGCCGAGGTGGCAGGCGATGAGGCTGAGGACGCAGCCGAAGACGCCGGCCTTGAAAAGCCCGCTCAGGAAATCCTTCATCTCGATCGCGGCGAACGTGGCGCGGATGTAAAGCTCGCTCGATATATCGAGCACGAAGACGCAGACGAACCACCCGCCGGCGGCACCCATGAGGTCGGCGACGATCGCGAGGCAGAGCATCATGACGGTCGTCGCCACCACACGCGGGACGACCAGGAAGCGGATCGGGCTGATCGCCTGGCTTTCCAGCGCTTCAAGTTCTTCGGAGACCTTCATCGTCCCCAATTCTGCGGCGATCGACGCGCCGGCGAAGCCGGTCAGCGTGATGGCGGCCACCAAGGGACCCAGCTCGCGGAACATCGCGACGCCGATGATGTCGGCGATTTTGTCGGTCGCGCCGTACTGGCTCAGGATCGGCTGCATCTGTAGCGACAGGATCGCGCCGATGCAGAACACGACCAGGCCGACGATGCCGATCGACATGACGCCCACGCGCACCATCTGCGCCCAGAGATTTTTCCACCCCAACCGCGTTCCCCGGCCGGTGACCAGCGCGGGTTTGAGCATCAGCGTACTGTCGCGAAACAGCAGGCCGATCGAGCCGAGGAACTCGACGATCGCGAGCGTCGTCCGGCCGATGAATTCTACGGGCGCTGTGGGTTTCATGGTCTTCCCGTAGTCAGTGATTTAGATCGGACACAGATTTCGCAGTTGCGCACAGATCGGCACGGATCAACACCAAAAAGCAAGGCAGGAATTGATCGAACCTGGCTACACATCCGTGTTCATCTGTGCCCATCGGTGCGATCTGTGTCCCATTCAACCGTGCTATTTCGTGAGCGCATCCGCCTCGTCCGTGGCGATGCCGAAGATGGAGTTGAGCCGGGCGATTTCGAGCAATCCCTTCACGCGCGGCTGAAGGTTCGTCAGGATGACCTTCCCGCCGGTCTTGCGGAGCTTTTGCAGGGCTTCGACCAGCACGGCGATCGCGCTGGAGTCCATGTACGGGACGCCTTCGAGGTTGAGGATCAGCCGCTGGGCACCGGTTTTCTGGAGCAGTCCGAGCAGGTCGGTGCGCAGGTCGGGGCTGGAATGCAGGTCGATCTCACCGCGCACGGTGATGAATAGCGCATCGCCTTCGTGGCGGGCGGTCGGGACAAGGTCGCTGGTCGTTCTCAATTCGGACATGATGGCACTTTCCGCTACGGTCACTTCGCTCGGTACATCTTTAACAGCATTCCATCAGGCTGGCGGACAAATTCCAGTGATGTCATCATTTTTTTCATGCAAGGCAGTCCCAGGCCCCCTGGGACGAAGGGGTCGGTTTTCTCGGCCTTGATGACCGGGACCACGCCTTTGCCCCAGTCGCGCAGTTCGATCTGCATTCCGCGCGGGTCGGCTTTGACGTCGACCTCGATCGGCTGGTCTTCGCGGCCGTCGTATGCGTGGCGAATGATGTTGGCGATCGCCTCGTTCAGCACCAGCCCGATTTCCGCGACCGCAGGCTCGCCATGCCCGTGTGCCGACGCGAACGCCTCGACCGCCTTGCGGATCGCCGCGATCTCCGCAGGATCGGAGGTGAGACGGGTACGAAAATGGGCCTGCGAGTCGGTCACTGTTCGCTCAACCATTCCTTCCATTTCTCGACCGGTCCTCGCCGGTCGGCCTCGTCATCGTAGAACAGGTAATCGAACGTTTCTCCGGTGAGCCGGCGCAGGCCTTCGATGGCGTAGAACCGGACCGCAGAGTCGTCGCTTTCGAGATCTTCGACGAGTTGGGGGATCGCCTTGTCGTCCTTGGCGGCGACGGCGGACTTGATGGCGGGGATCTTGAACGACGCGTCATCGTCCGCCAGCCCGCGCCCCGTCGGACGCGCACACCCGCTGGCGAGTACCAAAAGAATAACCAACCCCGACGCGTGCTTCATACTGTGGATTATTATCGGCACAGCGGCGCGGGCAACGCCAGTCGAATGCGCCCATCACGCTGCCGGGCAAACACGGAGGGGTGATGGATGTTACTGGCGGTCGAAGATCGTCCAGATCTGGTCGATCGGCGCATCGTACTGGATAAACCCGCTGGGGTTGCCCGCCGGATCGGGCAGGGGCGCGAGGACGGAGTCGAACGCCCCCCGGTCCACCCACCTGGCACCGCCGTTGCCGTATAGCACGTTCAGACCCTTGCGGTGGCGCGTATCCAGCCGGGCGGGGCTGTTCGCCAGGTCCGCCAGGATCGCCTTGTTCTTGAATTCCGACAGCCTTGGCATGACGAACGACGCGATCGGGAACAGCACCAGATCATCCGGCATCTTCGTCTCTGGACGACACCCATATCCACTGAACACGTTTGCGGCCGAAACCAGTTCCGGTCCCGGCGGCCAGGGGTTGTCAGAGGTGTTGAACTGCATCCGCGGGTTTTGCTCGCTGGGGCAGAAAAATACGCGAGGGTCCTTCCATTGCTGGTGCGCGTAAAGCCACCCGAAGAGCACGAACTGCTTCGTGCTCGTCCCGCTGTAGACCATCGAATTAAACTGCTTGGCGGTTCGATATCCCAGCGGCACGCGATCCCGATGATCCAACGCGTAGAAGTTGAACTGCAGGTGAACCTGCCTCAGGTTCGACAGGCACGCCGTCCGCCGCGCCGCCTCCCGCGCCTTGCTCAGCGCAGGCAGGAGGATCGAGATCAGCAGCGCGATGATGCCGATCACGACGAGCAGTTCGACCAAAGTAAATGCACGTTTCATAACCACCCCCAAGTCTACGCACGAGTGGGCGGGTCGGTTGACGGGAATTTTCGACAGGTTCGCAAGGATGCCGGCTACCCCTGTCGGAACCGTTCAAGCACGCGAACGGTCGGCGACCACGATCATTTCGCGGGCGTCCCCAGAAGCCGGTCCAGCGTCGCCAGATCCTGCCGGACGTCGTCCTACGTGAGTCCTTGCTCGGCGACCCCGTGCTTTTTGAGCAGCGCGTCGGTCTCAAAGCGATCCAACTCAAGCAGGCGGGACAATTGCGCGTGCGTGATCCGATGATCGCGGAAAAGCGATAACGCGTACGCCACCTTCGCATCGTGGCTCAGGTCGGAGGTGTGCTCGCACAATCGCGATGCGACGTCTGCGCGGGAAGATCAAAAGTAACGGTGTGAGCCATGAACTCAGGGAATTACAGACGTCGCGCCCCCGCGCGTCGCCAGTCAAAAGCGACCTTCACGCGGCGCTGGTCCACTCCGCCCACATGCGTCCGTCGATGGTTTTGGGCTTGTGGTAGGGGCGTGGGGCGGGTTTCTGGCCTGGCAACCCGGTTTCCGGGCGTTCGTGCTTGAGGATGCTTGCCAGCAGGCCCAGGGCGCAGCAGGTGATGATGAGGCCCGATCCGCCGGAGCTGACCAGGGGGAGCGAAAGGCCTTTGGTGGGGACGCTGACGGTCGCGACCGCCAGGTTAATGGCGGCCTGCGTGCAGATCATCATGCCGATCCCGAACGCCAGCATCCTGCCGAAGCTGTCGCGCGGCTTTTTCACCGCCTGCCACGCCAATAGCAGGATCGCGAGATAAAACGCCACGATCAACGCCGCGCCGAACAGGCCGAGCTCTTCGCAGATGGTCGCGAAGATGAAGTCGGTCGTATCTTCCGGCAGGTATCCGAGCTTCTGGATTCCGCCGCCGATGCCCGTGCCGGTGAGCCCGCCGGTGGCGAAGCTGAGCAGCGACTGGATCATGTGATACCCCTCCTGCTGCGGGGCCGCGTACGGGTCAAGAAACGCGGTCATGCGCTTCCAGCGATATTCCTTGTGCGCCACGAACCAGTACGCCGCCGCCATCGCGGGGGGGATGACGATGCCTAAGTGCCACCCCTTCACGCGGCCGACGACCAGCATCCCGAACGACACCAGCGCGATCAGCGCCGCCGTCCCGAAATCCTGGATCACCACCAGCAAACACAACATCCCGATCGGGACCAGCGTCAGCACAAAGCCTTTGAATTTTGTCAGATCGACCGGGCGATATGTGAGCCACCACGCCAGGAAGATAACCGCCGCCCATTTTGCCAGTTCCGACGGCTGCACCTGCATAATCCCCAACGGCAGCCATCGCCTCGCGCCGTTTTTCTCGATTCCAACCCCCGGCACCAGCACCGCCACGCACGCCGCCACCGCGATCAGCACGATCCACACCGGCGGGGCGAACACTATCGATCCCGACTTCGGCACCAGTCGGGCGTAATCGATCTGCCGGACGATTAGAAACAGCATCACCCCAACCCCCGCAAACATCAGTTGCTTGCGGCCAAGATCAGTCATCCGAAACGCCATCTCGTCCTGCACCGACCCATCCGCCGCCGGTTTCGGCGTCGCAATGCCCATCGACGCCGACTGCACCATAATCACCCCCAGCCCCAGCACCGCCAGCAGCACCAGCAGGAGCAGATCGTGATTGCGAAGTCGGTAAATCGAGTCGTCCATAGCAGTATGAGTTGTTATCGGACGACGGGATGACGGAACGTGAATGATTCGGGGGGAGGAGGGACGTGGCACGTGGCGCGTGGGACGCGTCTTCGGCGCGTCCGATCGCCTGCGAAACCAAAGACGCGCAGGTCGTAAACCTGCGACTACCGGAGCGGGTGTTTCTCGATGCCAGTAGCCGCACCGCTACGCGGTGCGCGTCTTCGGTGGGTCCGATCGCCCCCGAAACCGCAGACGCGCAGGTCGTAGACCTGCGGCTACCGGAACGGGTGTTTCGCGATGCCAGTAGCCGCACCGCTACGCGGTGCGCGTCTTCGGTGGGGTCGATTGCCCCCGAAACCAAAGACGCGCAGGTCGTAGACCTGCGGCTACCGGAGCGGGTGTTTCTCGATGCCAGTAGCCGCACCGCTACGCGGTGCGCGTCTTCGGTGGGCTCGATCGCCCCCGAAACCAAAGACGCGCAGGTCGTAGACCTGCGGCTACCGGAGCGGGTGTTTCGCGATGCCAGTAGCCGCACCGCTACGCGGTGCGCGTCTTCGGCCGGTTTGATTGCCCCCGAAACCAAAGACGCGCAGGTCGTAGGCCCGCGGCGATTGCATGAC
>JBBQQZ010000293.1:0-5142 GCA_038215325.1 Tepidisphaerales bacterium
GACAATCACCCGTGTGATCTGACAAGAGGGTAGGTCTTCACCGCAGCGGTTTCGGAGCCAGAACCCTCGCTGGCGCAATACCATCCGCGATTCGCGGCGAAGAATTGTCGAAGAATGTCAGATCGTGCGAAGGTTGGGCTAATGGCGGACCCATCCCGCTTTCCACTCCCACCCCCCCGCCGGGGAACTTATCCGAAGCCGCATTGCGGATCCCCCGTAACTGTTTACCGTCAGAATCGGCTGGTTTTCCATACCTTGCAGGAGCACTTCGCACAAGACGGCACCGTGCAGACATGGAGAATCACGAAGAATCCGCAGCTTTTGTGCCTGGGACGGTAAACAGTTACGATCCCCCTTTCACGGTCTTCGCTACGTCCCCTTTAGTCGGTCCCAACCGAATCGCCAAACTCTCCGCCGTGCGACGCGCGCTACATTTGCTACATCCCCCGCCGACCCCCCGACCATGGCCGCACAACGACTTACGAACCGCCGCTCTCGAAAACCGATGTAGCGCGCTACATCTGCGTGCATTTCCGATCCGAACCAGACGTTCAACGCCTCCCCACCAGCGACCTCTCGCCAGCGGCGCGTAGTGCCTCCATATACACCTCGGCGCTGCGCGTTTGTCATGACAATCGCGCAGCGCCGAGTAATTTTTCTGTAAATTTTTCGCCCCACCCGGCCCAGCACACCCCTGTGCCCAGCGTTACAACGTTCCACGGAACGATGTAACGTCGTAAACGCCGTAAGATCGTGGAGCTTCCGACTGCAATCGGTTAGCCGCGACGCCCAGCCGAGCGCTCCGCGGCTAACCTGGGGTCATCGTGGTCTTTACAATTGAATGGCGTGCGTTCGGTTCAGGCGGTCCGCATCCCGACTGCCTTCAGCGCTTCCAGCCACTCCACATACAGATACGGCACGCCCAGTTCCTCGTGCAGTTGCCGCAGACGGAGATGGAAGGTCTCGTACTGCTCCTGTTGCCAGTCGGTGGCGGTGGGGTCGCAGAAGAAGATTCGGCAGCCGAACGGTCGGATGAGGTGGACGGTGCAGAGTTTGGCGACTTGATACGGGCAGGCACCCTGCACGCCGACCCGTGCCGGGTCGGATCCGACTCCGCAGGAGTCGGCGTGAAGAGAACCGACGAACGCTGCGATTTCCACGGTTGTGACGAACAATCGGTGCCCGTATTCGTCGAAACGACAGCACCTTCCAGAGATGTCGCAGCGGGGTTTGCGGAGGTCGATCTGGGCCTGGACGTCGGCGTAAAGGGACCGGACGCGGGCTTTCAGGTCGGGATGCTTTTGGGCTTCCCGCACGGCATCCCGCAGAATTCGGGCGTTTTCGTCCGACAGCTTCAGCATCGGGCCTATCTTACCGCCTTGAAATCGAACCGCATCTAAAGACAATGCCAAGGCTTTTTTGAACCCTCGGCCACCGGAAGAATCCATGAAGAAGTTGCTCGTCGCCAATCGATCCGAAATCGCCATCCGCGTCATGCGGGCCGCCACCGAATTGGGCCTGCGCACGGTCGCGATCTACACCTACGAGGACCGGTTCGCGCTGCACCGATTTAAGGCCGATGAGTCGTACCAGATCGGTGCCGTCGAAGGCGGCGAACCGGTGCGGGGGTATCTGAATATCCCCGCCATCATCGAAGTGGCCAAGTCGTGCGGCGTCGATGCGATCCACCCCGGCTACGGATTTCTCTCGGAGAACGCCGGGCTCGCCCGGGCGTGTCGCGAGGCGGGGATCGAGTTCGTCGGACCGACGGCAGAGATGCTGGAGATGTTTGGCGACAAGACCGAGGCGAAGAAGCTGGCGGACATCGCCGGCGTGCCGACCATCCCCGGCACCCAGCACGGCATGACCGACGCCAAGGCCGTCGCCAAAGCGGCGAAGGAAATCGGCTACCCGATCATCATCAAGGCCAGCTTCGGTGGCGGCGGACGCGGGATGCGCGTCGTCGAGAAGCCCGAAGACCTGCACGGCAAACTCGAAGAAGCCCAGCGCGAAGCCGGCGCGGCGTTCGGGCGATCGGAAGTGTTCGTCGAACGCTATATCCAACGCGCCCGGCACATCGAAGTGCAGATCATCGGCGACAAACACGGCAACCTCGTGCATCTATGGGAACGCGATTGCTCGGTGCAGCGGCGGCACCAGAAGGTGGTGGAAGTCGCCCCGTCGTTCAACCTGCCACGAAAGCTGCGCGAAGAAATCTGCAGCGCGGCCGTGCGATTGATGAAGAGCGCGAACTACATTGCCGCCGGCACGGTGGAGTTTCTGCTCGATGCCGATCGCGGCGATTTCTTCTTCATCGAAGTCAACCCGCGCATTCAGGTCGAGCACACCGTTACCGAGCAGGTGACGGGCATCGATATCGTCAAGACGCAGATTCTGGTGGCGCAGGGGCACAAGCTGCACGAATCGAAGATCAACATCCCGCAGCAGGACAAGATCGAGACCAACGGAACCGCCATCCAGTGCCGCATCACGAGTGAAGACCCCGCGAACAAGTTCATCCCCGATTACGGCCGGCTGACGACGTACCGCTCCCCCGCGGGTTTCGGGATTCGTCTCGATGGCGGCTCGGCGTTCTCGGGCGCGGTGATCACGCCATACTTTGATTCGCTGCTCGTGAAACTGACCGCCTGGGGTAAGACGCCGCTGGACGCAATCAAGCGGTCCGACCGGGCGCTTCGCGAGTTCCGCGTGCGCGGCGTGAAGAGCAACATCCCGTTCCTCGAAAACCTGATCAACCACCCCACGTTCGTCAAAGGCGACGCCACGACGACCTTCATCGACACGCACCCGGAGCTGTTTAAGTTCAATCCGCGGAAGGACCGTGCGACGAAGATCCTCGGCTACATCGGCAACGTAGTCGTCAACGGCCGTCCGGAGGTGAAGGGGAAGCTGGACCTGAAGCGCGAGCTGACGACGCCCGTCGCGCCCCCCGTCGATCACAACAAGCCCCTGCCAACGGGCACCAAGACCAAGCTCGACGAACTCGGGCCGGAAAAATTCTGCGAATGGGTGGTGAAGCAAAAGAATCTGTTCATCACCGATACGACGATGCGCGATGCGCATCAATCGCTGCTGGCGACGCGCGTGCGCACGTACGACATGGCGAAGATCGCCGACTTTTACGCTCATAAGCTGAGCAGGCTTTTCAGCATCGAATGCTGGGGCGGCGCGACGTTCGATACCGCGATGCGGTTTTTGCAGGAAGACCCGTACGAGCGTCTGTCGGTGCTTCGGGCAAAGATACCGAACGTGCTGCTGCAAATGCTTTTCCGCGGCAGCAATGCGGTCGGGTATACGAACTATCCGGACAACGTGGTGCGCGAGTTCGTCAAGCACGCCAGCCAGCGCGGCATGGATGTGTTCCGCATCTTCGACTCGTTGAACGTCCCGGAAAACATGGCCGTCGCGATGGAGGCGGTGCGGACGGAGACCAAGTCGCTCTGCGAAGGCACGATCTGCTACACCGGCGATATCCTCAACCCCGCGCGGGCGAAGTATTCGCTGAAGTACTACGTCGATCTGGCCAAGCAATTGGTGTCGATGGGCGCGCACATGATCGCGATCAAGGACATGGCCGGGCTGTGCAAGCCGTATGCGGCGCACGCACTGGTGAAGGCGTTGAAGCACGAGATCGGTGTTCCGCTTCACTTCCACACGCATGATACCAGCGGCATCAACGCCGGCTCGATCCTCCGTGCCGCCGACGCGGGCGTGGATATCGCCGACGCCGCGATCAGCGCCTTCAGCGGCATGACCAGCCAGCCGAACCTCAACTCGATCGTGGCAGCACTTCAGCACACGCCGCGCGATACCAAGATCGATTTTGAAGCCCTCGAAGACGCCTCGCTCTACTGGGAGCAGGTCCGCGAGTTGTATTACCCCTTCGAGGAAAACATCAAAGCCCCGTCGGCAGAGGTGTACCACCACGAAATGCCCGGAGGGCAGTTCACGAACCTCAAGCAGCAGGCCAAAGCGCTGCACCTGGCCGATCGCTGGAAGGACGTCGCCAACGCCTACGCCGAGGTCAATCAGCTATTCGGCGACATCGTCAAGGTGACGCCTTCGAGCAAGGTCGTCGGCGACATGGCGCTATTCATGGTGACCAACAACCTCACCGCGATGGACGTATTGAACCCGGCGAAGAAGCTGTCGTTCCCGAAGTCGGTGGTTGAGATGATGCAGGGCGCGATCGGTGTCCCGCAAGGCGGCTGGCCGAAGGTGTTGCAGAAGATCATCCTCGATAGCGCCGGCGTCAAGCCGCACAAAGGCCGCCTGAGCGCGGCCTTGCCGAAGGTGGATCTGAAGAAAGTGAAAAAGGAGCTGACCGAGAAACTTAAGCGGGAAGCCACCGACGACGACGTGATGGCGCACCTGATGTACCCGCAAGTGTTCGGCGATTTCCAGGACCACGTGAAGCTCTACAGCGACACCTCCGTCCTGCCCACCACCACGTTCTTCTACGGCTTGCAACGCGGCGAGGAAGTGAACGTGGAGATCGAGCCGGGCAAGACGCTGGTCGTGCGATTCCTCACTACCAGCGATCCCCACGACGACGGAACGCGAACGGTCTTCTTCGAGCTCAACGGCCAGCCGCGCGAGGTGCGCGTGACGGATCGATCGCTCGAAGGCAAGCTTCACAAGCAGCCCAAAGCCGACCCGGACAACGCGCACCACATCGGCGCGCCGATGCCGGGCAAGATCAGCACCATTTCAGTCAAAGCCGGGCAGTTGGTGAAAGAAGGCGAAAAGCTGCTGAGCATCGAAGCGATGAAGATGGAGACGGCCGTCTACGCGCCGCGCAGCGCGACGGTAGGCTCGGTCGACGTCAAGCTCGGCACCACTGTGGCGGCAGGCGATTTGCTGATTATGCTGGAATAATGGGAGGGAGACAGGAGACAGGAGGCAGAGGGATCAGGCTTCGGAACCGTAATTCTTCTGTCTCCTCTCCTGTCTCCTGCCTCCTGTCTCCTCTCCTGCCTTCTGACTCCTGTCTCCTCCCCAAATGAACCATTTCCGTCTCGATTCGCTCCGAAAGCAGCTCAAGCCGTTCCGGCTGTATTTCTTCACGCGACTGCGTTCGACCAACGACCACGCCGTCTCGTTGCGCCGCGCGGGCAGGCT
>JBBQQZ010000294.1:0-5137 GCA_038215325.1 Tepidisphaerales bacterium
GAGGATCAGGATCGCGCCGTTCTTGTGCGCCAGCTCCTGGAGGTCGTGGTGATAGTTGGGTTGGGGGATTTCGACCGTCTCGGCTTCCAGGATCAGGCAGGCGATCTGGCTCGGGTATTGGTCGAACAGCGCCTGGACCGACGGCAGGTCGTTGTACTTAAACTTGACGGTCTGCTGTTTGGCGTATTCGGGGATGCCGGCGTTCATGGCGGTGGTGCCCATGAACCAGTCATCGACGGAGAAGAACGGTTGATCGCCGCAGATTGCGACCATCTCCCGGCCGGTGTAGGCGCGGGCGATTTTGACCGCGCCGCTGACGGCATCGGACCCGTTCTTGCCGAACTTCACCATGTCCGCGTGATCGATCACCTCAAGCATCCGCTCGGCGGCGCGGAGTTCGATCTCTGCCGGACGGACGAAGTTCGTGCCGTTCAGCATCGCCTGATAGGCGGCGTCGCACACCGGCTTGAACCCGTGGCCAAGCGTGATCGAGCGCACGCCGGCGCCGTATTCGATGAATTCGTTGCCGTCGATGTCCCAGATATGACACCCCTGGCCGCGGGCGATGACCGGACACATGCCTTCGGGGAACTGGTCGTCCCCCTTGGCGTAGGTGTGGGCAGCGCCGGGGATGATCTGGTGAGCCCGCATCTGATGAGCGAGCGAACGGGTGAAGTTCTGCGTTTGGACGGCTTGGGCGGTGGTCATATGCATCTCTCTCCAAGCGCGATCGGCCGGGTTTGGACGGGGGATGAGGGAACAAAATGGGGATCGGAAAAAAGTTGTGCGTCCGAGAATGTAGAAATCCGGGCGATCGTGTCGATAATGCCTGTAGCGTTCGGGGCGGAGCCCCACGCAAGGACACGCAGTCATGGCTGACGTCTTAGATCAATCCGAGGTAGACGCCCTGCTCGCCGCCGTCGATACCGGCGCGGTGAGTGCGGGTAGCGCCGGCGGTGGCACATCGTTTCCGAACGCTTCGTCGGCCTCGGGCAGCGCGCCCGAAGTCTTCGGGTCCAGCGGCCGGTCGCAGGTGGACGTTAACACCTACGATTTTAAGCGACCCGAACGCGTCTCCAAAGACCAGATGCGCGCCCTCGAAGCCCTCCACGAAGGCTTCGGCCGAAACTTCGGCGCCGCCCTTTCAGGCTATCTCCGCACGATTATCGAGGTCTCGGTCGCGCACATCGAGCAGCTTACCTATAGCGAGTTCATCCATTCCCTGCCCAATCCGACCTGTTTCAACCTCCTGAAGGCCGAACAGCTTGACGGGCAGCTTTGCCTTGAGATCAGCCCGCTCATCATCTACCCGATCATCGACCGCCTGCTCGGCGGATCAAACGCCGACCTGTTCATCCCGCAGCGGCCTCTCACGCAGATCGAGCAACGACTCGTGCAGCGGATCACCGACCGGGCGCTCACCTTCCTGTCCGAAGCCTGGAGCAACCTCACTCCGCTGACGTTCACGCAGCAGGATTTTGAATCCAACCCCCAACTCGTCCAGATCGTCCCGCCGAACGAGACGGTGGTGGTGATCGGGTTTGAGCTGCGCATGGGCAATCGCGCTGGCACGATGAGTCTGTGTATCCCGTACAACGTGATCGAGCCCGTGATGGCGCAACTGAGCGCCCAAAGCTGGTTCACCTACGTCAAACGCGCCGGCGGCGACGATTCGATGCGGAAAGTGACCAAGAGCGTTTCGACGGCGCTGGTCGACATGCGGGCGATCCTGGCGCGCACGCGCATCAGCCTCAACGACCTGCTGACGCTCCAGCCGGGCGACCTGATCACGACCGAAAAAGCCGTCGGATCGGAAGTGCTGGTGCAGGTCGAAGGCAAGAACAAATTCTTCGCGTCGCTCGGACAACTCCGTGGCAAACGCGCGATCCAGATCACCCGCCACGTCAAAGACATGCCCCTGGATCCGGCGATCGAACCACGGGCGCAGGCGTGAGCACGAATTGCTTGCGAAGTGGCCGCGACGCTACGCGTTGCGCTTCCGGTCGTGTCACATGGAATTCGAAGACGCGCAACGTGTAACGTTGCGGCTGCTATGACCGCACGCGATTCCACTTCGCTCGAACTCTCCTACTACCGCGCCAGCGAGAGCGCCAAGGCATCGCTGATCTTTCTGCTGCCGTGGGTGATTTTCTACGAGTTCGGCACGTGGTACTTCACGTTTGATCCCCGATCGAACACCGAGCAGCGGATCGTGGCGTTCAGCATGTTGCGCGACAGTTTGGCGGCGCTGGGCGCGACTGCGCGTTGGGTGGCACCTGCGAGCGTGGTCAGCATCCTGCTGGGCCTGATGATCTTCCGTCGGGAGAAGGTGAAGGTGGGGTTGGGGACGATCGCGGGCATGTTCGTCGAGAGCGCCGGGCTTGCGGTGCCGCTGATCCTGATCAGCATGGTCATCGCGAGACTGCCCATGCCCACCCTGGCCAACGCGAGCGGCGTGGGGTCGGACGTGGTGCTGTCGATCGGCGCGGGGGTCTACGAAGAATTGATCTTCCGGCTGATTGGTTTTGCAGTGCTTCACTTTGTGCTGGTCGATTTTCTGTCGATTCGTGCATCGGTTGCACTGCCGGTAATGGTTGTGGGCAGTGGCGTGATCTTCTCGCTATACCATTACTGGGGTCCGGAAGCGTTCGCTGTGCAAACATTTCTGTTTCGTACGGTCGCCGGCGCGTATTTCGGGGTGGTGATGTGCTACCGTGGGTTCGGCATAACTGCTGCTTGCCACGCTAGTTACGATCTTATGATCGTCTTGTTGCGCCAACTGTCGCATGATGGTAGTTGAGATTTTTGTATCGCTTCGGGTGGAAATCGCTATACTTCCGAGCCATCCGGTTGACGATTTAGCCGACCGGACGGACCGTGCAAAGCTGACGTCGGCGGGCTGAACTGGATGAGGCCCGCCAATTGTCTTTTAAGCAAGCCGTGGATCGCGGCGTTAGCAAGCACAAAGCGTTATTATACAACAAGTTACGATCCATTGGCTGGAGTACCAAGTTAGATTCCTTTGAGCGGGGGATAAGAAAATCCTCCTAGAAGGCACGGAAGCAAATTATGAGCAATCGAACCAAGCAACGTCGCTGTAGTGGTCTGACGCTGATGCTGTATCAGCGCACGCTGCATCCTGAGCTTTTCAAGATTCATGCCAGCGAGAAGGTTGATCGCCGCATGTACGAAGCCGACGTGTGGGTTGTCGATGGCGGACACGTCATCGCGTTCACCCACGGCAAGAACACGCTTACGGAAGTGATCGTGAACTCTGCCCCGTCGCTGACCGACCGGGGCTTACTGCAAACCATCCCCTGCCGCGGTGAACGCTACCATGAGATGACCTCCGGCACGATCAAGTACATGATCTCGACTCAGGAAGAGCAGCTCACCCAGACGCTGTACGACGCCAGCCGCGAGGAAATTCGCCAGTACGCGATGAAACGCGAATACCTCATGGCCGACATCCCCCAGACGCCGGACGGCAATGGCGGATTCCTGTCGGTCCTCGATATCGAACGCCGGAGCCATGAACTATTGGTTCAGTCGTTCCACCTGTTCGATGAAAGCCTGATGGTCATCAAAACGCAGGGTATCTTCGAAGTCAGCCGGGGATAATCGCCCTGCTGACTAACATCGCCGCATTCGCGACGACCTCGAAGCCCTGAAAAGCTTCGAGGTCGTTTTGTTTTATACCTTTGTGGGTCGTGGGTTGTCGGTCGTGGGTCGTGGGTCGGAGGTCGGAGGTCGGAGGTCGTTGGTCGGAGACGTTGTGTTGGAAGTGTGCTGTTGATGATCGAGCGGCCGCTGCCTGACGACCCCCGACCTACGACCCACGACCAACGACCAACTACCCACAACCTCCCGCTGGCATCTGCCGGCGACCAAGTTATCATCGCAGCGCCCTGAAGGCTGTTGCCGTGAGTTGTCTGTTCGGGAGATTGAACTCCCGGACCTAACGCTGAGCACTGACCTTATGGAAACCGCTGCCGCCCAGTCTCTGCATCACGAGTCGATGTTTCCGGTTCATCCCGTCACCGGGCTGACCGCAAACGTTTTGGTTCTGAACAAGTTCTACCAGGCGATCCGCGTGGTGAACGTCAAGCGCGCGTTCTCCCTGCTCGCCAAGGACATCGCCGAGGTCGTCCACATCGAGACCGACCCGGCCGGCCAATCGATCTGGCAGAACATGGACCTCGTCGAGTGGACCCAGCTCAGCCACCTCAAGCGCGAGTTCGAGCCCGACGGCTTCGACTGGATCCACACCGTCCGCTTCGCGATGGCGGTGCCGAAGATCATCCGCCTGCTCGGCTACGACAAGCTGCCCCGTCAGGACGTCAAGTTCAACCGCAGGAACATCTTCGCACGCGACAGCAACCGGTGTCAGTATTGCGGCAAGAAGTTCGGTACGATCGACCTGTCGCTCGACCACGTCACCCCGCGCAGCCAGGGCGGCAAGAGCACGTGGGAAAACATCGTCTGCTGCTGCGTGAAGTGCAACGTCAAGAAAGGCGGCCGCACGCCCGAGCAGGCCCACCTGAAACTGCTCAGCAAACCCGTCAAACCCAAACGCTCCCCCGCCATCGGTTTCAAGCTGGCGGACGCACGTTACCAGAGCTGGAAACAGTTCCTGGATGAGGCGTACTGGACGGTGGAGTTGAAGTGAAACGTGTTGTGCTTTGTCTCAACATCGTGGCGCTTCTCGCGGGCGCGTCGTGTAATAACTACACCGCGCCCGCGGGCACTTCCAGAGCAATTACAGTCCAGCAGTTGGCCGGAACGCGGACCGTGCGTACCGTCGAAGGCGTGAAAGGAACACTCACGTTAACCGCCGACGGCGCTTGCCGCCTCGCCCCTTATGGCGGCGGGTTGCCCATGGCGGGGACGTGGACGCTTGACGGAAACACCGTTGCGGTCAGCCTTGCGACGATGACGCTGTCAGGCTGGGTAATCGACTCAGCAGATGGACCAGCGGGATTCGCGATTTATGGCGGAGATGGTGATCCGGACCTGTACGCCGTCTGGTACTGACGCAACGCTTCGGATCTTGATTATCGCAGCACCGTCAACTGTTTCAGACTCTGTCGATGAGAAACCTCACGGGTCGATCTCACGTCGGGATGCCTTCCGGTCG
>JBBQQZ010000295.1:0-5118 GCA_038215325.1 Tepidisphaerales bacterium
TGGCATTCTGCTTCCGGATTCGGCGAAGGAAAAGCCGACCACCGGCAAGATCATCGCCGTCGGCGGTGGCAAGCCGGACAAGGACACCGGCAAGCTGCACCCGCTGGCGGTCAGCGTCGGCGATGTCGTCTACTACGGAAAGTACTCGGGCACGGAAGTGGAAGTCGAAGGACAGAAGCTTGTGATCGTGCGTGAGAGCGATCTGTTGGGTGTCGCAGAATAGTTCGCGTCGAAAAACTCACGAAACAGGATACAAAAGACAAACAATGTTCAAAGGACAAGCGACAAATCTCAAAACGTAGCTCACCGAGCGCGTTTAGTTCTGAGTTTTGTTGTTTCTTGTTTCTTGAGCGTTGGATTTTTGGAGAAAACCATGGCCGCTAAACAGATGTCATTCGAGAACGACGCCCGGCAGGAAATTGCCGCGGGTCTGTCGCAACTGGCTCGCGCCGTCAAGGCGACGCTTGGGCCGCGTGGTCGCAATGTGGTGCTGAGCAAGTCGTTCGGCTCGCCGCGCATCACCAAGGACGGCGTGACGGTCAGCAAGGAAGTCGAACTTCCCCAGCCGTTCGAGAACATGGGCGCCAAGCTCATCAACACCGTCGCCTCCAAGACCGGCGACAAAGCCGGCGACGGCACGACCACCTCGGTCGTGCTCGCCGAGGCGATCTACCTTGAAGGCTTGAAATACGTCACCTCCGGCGCACTCAACCCGGTGACCGTGCAGCGCGGCATCATGAAGGCGACGGAAGTCGCCACCGCCGCCATCAGCGCGCTGGCCAAGCCCGTCAAGGGCCATGAAGACATCAAGAAAGTCGCGACCATCTCCGCCAACGGCGACGAGCTGATCGGCTCGCTGATGGCCGATGCGTTCACGAAGGTCGGCAAGGAAGGCGTCATCACCGTCGATGAAGGCAAGGCCACCGAATCGACCCTCGAGTACACCGAAGGCATGCAGTTCGACAAGGGCTATCTCAGCCCGTACTTCCTCACGAACCCGACGTCGCTCGACGCCGTGCTCGAAGACGCGTACGTCCTGCTGCACGAGAAGAAAATCAGCAACCTCGCTGAGCTTCTTCCGCTCTTGAACAAGATTGTCGCCGGCAGCAAGCCGCTGTTGATCATCGCTGAAGATGTGGACGCCGAGGCGCTGACCGCGCTGGTCGTCAACAAGCTTCGCGGCATCCTGAAGGTGTGCGCGGTCAAGGCGCCGGGCTTCGGCGATCGTCGCAAGGCGATGATGGGCGACCTGGCGGTCGTCACCGGCGGACAGTTCATAAGCGAAGACCTGGGCCTGAAGCTCGAAAACATCGAGCTGGAAAACCTCGGCCGCGCCAAGCGGATCGTGGTGGACAAGGACAACACGCTGATCGTCGAAGGTGCCGGCACGAAGAAGGAAATCCAGAGCCGCGCCGAGCAGATTCGCACCCAGATCGAAAAGACCACGTCGGACTACGACCGCGAGAAGCTCCAGGAGCGTCTTGCCAAGCTGACCGGTGGCGTTGCGGTGGTTCGCGCCGGTGCGAACACCGAAACCGAGATGAAGGAACGCAAGGACCTCATCGACGACGCCCTGCACGCGGTGAAAGCCGCCGCCGCAGATGGCATCGTGCCCGGCGGTGGTGTGGCGTTCCTGCGGGCGATCGAAGCCGTTGAGGCGGGTCGCAGCAAGGTGAAGGGCGACGAGAAGGTCGGCTTCGACATCCTCGTCGAAGCCCTGAAGGCTCCGACGCGCCAGATCGCGGACAACGCAGGTGAAGACGGCGAAGTCGTCGTCGCCCAGATCCTCGAGAAGACCGGCGGCTACGGCTACAACGCCGCGACCGACGAGTACGTCGACCTCTTCAAGGCCGGCATCATCGACCCGGCGAAGGTGAACATCACCGCGCTCCAGAACGCCGCCAGTGTCGCGGGCCTGGCGCTGACGACCGACGTCCTGATCACCGAACTGAAGGAAAAAGACGGCAAGGCCACCAACCTCGTCGCCGACGCGGTCGCGTAATCGAACGCGTAACGTCAGAAATTTGAACCACGGAGGCACGGAGACACGGAGCGAGCGATCGACACGTGTTTCCGTGCCTCGCTTGGTTCGAGTCGTCGCTTGTGTAGGATGATCCAAGAAGAGGTCAGCAATGCCGAACGTGTTGCGCATCGGCCCTTATCGGTTCTTCTTCTGGTCACGGGAGAACAACGAGCCGGCCCACGTGCATGTGCAGCGGGATAAGATGGAGGCGAAATTCTGGCTCGTGCCGATCGTTGAGTTGGCAGGCAACTGGGGCTTTGCCCCGCATGAATTGAATCGAGTCCTACAGTTGGTGATCGACCATCGTGATGAATTGTTGGAGGCCTGGCATGAGCACTTTGACGAAGAATCGGACAACGCCTGAACCAACGGCTGTGCGCTGCGACGTCGCGACGCTGAGTGTTGACCTGGCCGATGGCCGGACCATCACGGTTCCGCTGGCGTGGTATCCGCGGTTACTACACGGCACTGCCCGCGAGCGATCGAACTTTCAACTGGGTCGAAACGGGATCCACTGGCCGGATCTGAATGAAGACATTCCGGTCGATGGCTTGCTGAACGGAGAAAAATCCGCAGAGTCGCTCAAGTCGATCCAGCGTTGGATGGACCTGCGTGCCAAAGGATTGACGGAAGCAATTCCCACCCTCCCAATGCCTGAGTAACTGACTATTTTCCTTCCGACACTGTGGTAAACAAGAAGCAATGGCTGCTACCAAACGTGACTATTACGAGATCCTCGGCGTCGCCAAGCAATCGAGCGACGATGAGATCAAACGCGCCTACCGCAAGCTGGCGATGAAGTACCACCCCGATCGCAATCCCGGCGATCACGAGGCGGAGGTGCAGTTCAAGTTGTGCGCCGAGGCATACGAAGTGCTCGGCGATCAGCAGAAGCGCCAGCGCTACGACCAGCACGGCCACCAGGGCGTGCAGGGACAGGCGCACGATTTCAGCGGCATGGATGTCGGCGACATCTTCTCGATGTTCGAAGATATCTTCGGCGGCGGATTCGGTGGCGGCGGGGGGGGACGTCAGCAGCGCGGCGCGACCAATCGGCCGACACGCGGGTTTGACCTCGAGACGCAGGTCGAACTGTCGCTGTCGGAAGTGGCATCGAGCGCTGAGAAAACCATCGAATTTGAAAAGCAGGAGGTCTGCGAAACCTGCGACGGCTCGGGCGCCAAGAGAGGCTCCGGCCCGGTCGCGTGCGTCGCCTGCGGCGGGCAGGGACGCGTCGCGCAGCAGGGGTTCGGCGGGATGTTCCGCATGGTCACCACCTGCCCCAATTGCCGCGGACGCGGACAGGTCATCAAGGATAAGTGCGGCGGGTGTCATGGCGTGGGGCGCGTCGCGGGCAAGCGCGTGGTCACCGTGCGCATCCCGGCCGGCGTTCACGAAGGCCAGGCGGTCCGCATCGCCGGCGAAGGCGAACCCGGTGAAAACGGCGGTCCGCCCGGAGACCTGCACTGCTATATCACCGTCAAGCAGCACGAAGTTTTCACGCGCCATGGCAACGACATCGTCTGCCAGGTGCCCATCAGCTTCACGCAGGCGGCGCTGGGCGCGGAAGTCGAAGTGCCGACGCTGAAGCAGAACGAAACGATCGACGTCCCGCCGGGCACGCAGCACGGCGAGGTGTTCAAGATCAAGGGCAAGGGTCTGCCCGACGTCCGCTCGCACCGCAGCGGCGACGAGATCGTGCAGATCGTCATCGAAATTCCGAAAAAATTGACCGAAAAGCAGAAGGTGTTGCTGAAGGAATTTTCCGAAACCGAAGACAACGAAGTGATGCCGCAGAAGAAAGGCTTCTGGGACAAGCTCAAGGGAGCGGTCACCGGAGACTAATAGAAGTGTCGAATGTGGAGTGTCGAATGTCGAATGACGTACGATGCCCGCTGAATTCGACATGCCACATTCGACACTCGACATTTTGTGTGAGACTGACATGAACGACGAAGCAGACAAGATTGATACCGGGGCCGAGTGGGACGCCGATGAAGTTCCGGATACCGCCGCCGCAGGCAGCCCGTTGGCGGAGTTGGACAACCTCCGCGCCGAGAAAAACGCGCTGTTCGAAAAACTCGCCCGCGCGCAGGCCGATTTCGCCAACGCGCGCAAGCGCCTCGAAGCGGACCTGGAAACGCGCGTGCAGTACCAGATGAGCAAGCTGATCAGCGACCAGCTTCCGCTGATCGACAACCTCGAACGCGCGATCAACGTCGATCCGACCAAGACCGACGCCGCGTCGGTGCTCAAGGGCGTGCAGCTCGTCCACGATCAGTGGATCGAACTGCTCAAGCGCTTCGGCGTCGAAACGATCGCCCCCAAGCCCGGCGAACCGTTCGACCCCAATTTTCATCAGGCCGTCATGCAGGAACCGAGCGATCAACCCGAGGGCACCGTTTCGCGCATGGCCCAGACGGGTTACGCGCTCAACGGCAAGATGGTTCGGTCGGCGCTCGTTGTTGTGTCCAAAGGAAAGTGACCGGTTACGTGGGCTGCGGCCCGCCCACTGTTCGATCCATGGTGGGTTGAAACCCACCCTACAAAAAATGCCTACCTACGAATACATCTGCGATGCCTGTCAGCACGAGTTTGAAAAGTTCCAATCGATCACCGCAGCGGCGATCAAGGACTGTCCTTCGTGCAAGAAGAAGAAGGTGCGACGCAAGATCAGCGCCGGCGCCGGCATCCTGTTCAAAGGCGGCGGTTTCTATGAAACCGACTACCGCTCAAAGGGCTACAACGACGCCGCTAAGAAGGACGCCGACGCGTCCAAGCCCGCGTCCACCGACCCGAAATCGGAGACCAAGTCTGAGGGTAAATCTGAGGGCAAGTCTGAGGGTAAGTCGGAATCCAAATCCGAGTCCAAGTCCGATCCCAAGCCCGATCCCAAGCCCGCCACCCCCGAGCCAAAGGCATCGAAGCTGGAACCGAAGTCAAAAAAAGGGAAATCCGACTGACCCGAAATCTTGAATATTTTCGAGCGGCGGCTAAACTACCCGGCTCGATTCGCCTGAATAGCTCAATTGGCAGAGCAGCTGACTCTTAATCAGCGGGTTCCAGGTTCAAGTCCTGGTTCAGGCATTCAAAAT
>JBBQQZ010000296.1:0-5116 GCA_038215325.1 Tepidisphaerales bacterium
GGGTTCTTCGTATCATTCGGCTACAGTAGAGACGCGCACGACGATTGCGCGGCGTTTCATCGACGAACGGGTAGACTCATCAAACTCCTTACGGTTTAAACGATTTTGGATGAGGAACGTGTGCAGAAGATGTGAGGGAGCTTCATATGATTGAAGAAGAATATCGACTCAATGTGGATCAATACCGGGGTAGCAACCCGCGAGAACTAAAGCGTATTGAGCAGCAACGCCGGGAAAAGCCGGTGCTTAAAAGTTTTTTGAAAACGAGTCGCGCGTCAGGTGAGGTTCGGAAGCTCTCCTATTCCAGCATTGCCACTGAAACAGGCTTGGATGAGTTGATCGTCGAGAGTCTGCTACCACTGGCAGGGGGTGGCAATGGCGGTATCACCATTGGAGAGTTTCGTGAGATGCCGTCCGTACTTGTCTCGCAAGTGAGATCAGACCAAACCATGACAGATTCCGAAGAACGGATGCGGTTTCCCGTGTGGCGTCTCATGTCTCACCATTCCTGCCCAGACGAAGCGGATAGCTATTTCGCTGCGAAGGCACGAATTGCGATAGGATGGGGGGACGTTGGAGATGTTCGTCGGAACGCACTTACCACCAGCGCACAAGTCGCGGATGCAATCAGACGCACCTATCCCAACCTTAACAATGCCGGCGCAGGGGGTGTGTGCTTGCACAACTTCTGCTTCCGGATGCGAAGAGGCGATCTCGTGATCATCAGCTGCGCCGGCAGACGGACACGCGTTGTCGAAGTCGATACCGACTACGTGTATTGCCCCGATCCCGAACCAGCCCCGATCGGAAATTACCAACACCAACGGGATGCAAAACCCGTCGAGATTCACCCACGCGCACTCTGGCTCGAAGCTGGCGCGCGGCCCAAGCCGCAACACAATCGGCGTTGGTCCCTTATTGAGGCGGCAGCACCGATTACAGGCGCGACGCTTGCGCGGCTTGCACGGAATGTTTAGCGAGTACTGTGGGCATCGCTCGACAATCGCCACAGCGATTAGCGTTCGTCCAAGCAGCGATAAACCGTACTTGAAGTGGAATTACGCCAAATGAGCGTCAACGATTTCTTCAACGCCTTAGATGGGCGCCTAGCTGCGGACAAGCATGCGGACTCGATTCGCCGCGCCGAACGGGCACGCGCCCGCGCGATTGCGCGTGAGATAGTAACACAGATGGGCCCTGTAGTGCTGGAGTACCAGAAGGCGCTACAGCAACGTCGTATCAATGCGGACGTTTCTGCGCCAAAGGACGAGATTTCAATGAGGATAAAATACTCGACGGGCGGACATTTCGGATTCGCGTTTAGGCAGGGCGTCACGTTTGGAGACTACGAATGGGTCTACGTCGAGCAACTGCCAGATGGTAAAGAATACGTTGTAGCGGAAGACTGGCACCGTCCTATAGTGGCCGAAGGCTGGAGTGCTCGCGAGATTGAGCTTTTCATACAGAAGACCATCGAGCGGTATTTCGATATTGTCAGGGGGACACTACCGATGACTTCTACGGGCGTGATTCTGGAAAAGAAATAGTCTCGTCAGGAACCCTATCAGCGTGCCGTTCCTTCAGTGGGTGGCACAGCTAGGAAGTGGAACGGGGTCGGTTCTCGAAACAATTGAGAACCGACCCCGTTTCTGTCCACAGGCCATTCGGATGGAACGCGGAGTTGCGAAGACGCGACGGCTGGAAAGCCAGTAGCACGGGCGTCTCGCCCGTGGTTTGAGTGGATCGAGAAGCTCACGGGCGAGACGCCCGTGCTACTTTGGTTTGACCTTCGCCCTTTCGTTACTTCGCGTTTAATCCAGGTGCATGACTCTTCTACTATTCGCTCGCGTGCGACGCCGCAGAAACAGAATCTGTTCTCGGATTAATCAACGGAACTGAAGGGGGCGCGAATTTGAACATCTCCGCTCACCCGGCCGGGCGGTGGGCGTGGGCGGGGTTATCATAGCAGTTCACGGGCAATCTGATATGAGAATGGGCCGGCGATTCGAGGAGGGGGACGCGGGAGGAATCGGGGTGGCTGCCATAGGGTCGGCGGGTTCGCGGGGGGGAGGTTCAACCCGGCGGTCTCGGGGCGGGGGATGAGGGGAGGAAATGCCGATTTGCAAGTTTTTTTGGTCGGCGCTGCGCGATTGTCGTGACAAATGCGCAGCGCGGGGGGTCTATGTGGAGGGTCCGCGCGCGGGATTTGACGTGTGAATCGAGTGCGGGTCGCCTGGGGCGAATGTAGCGCGGAATGTAGCATGCTACATCGGATTTTGGAGCGCGATGGCCGTAAGTCGTTTGCCGGCCGGGGTTGAGGTCGCGAGGGACGATGTAGCAAATGTAGCACATTCGATTCGGCCGTGCGTGCTTCGGGAAGTTTGAGGTCGTCCGCCGGGACGATACCTGGGCGGGGCTGAAGGCGAGCGACGGATTTTGAGTCGATTTTTGAAAGGAATCTGGATTGAAGAAAAACCGAGTCCGCCAGCGAGGCGGTGAAGCGGGGGAGGATGGAAGAATGTGCATGACTGTGCACGAATCTGTGCGCAGGCAGACTGGGAGTGCATTCGGCTGCATTGGTGACGATTCGTGGGGATTCGAGGATCGTTGGTATTTTGTTCCCGCGACTTCTGCACAGTTTCGTCGCGCAATGCCGATAGGTGCGATACGGAATAGGCCGTTTTTGGGAGTTGTCGTATGCGTCGATTCGGGATGATCTTGTTGGCCGGGACGTTGATCGTGGGTTGCGAGGCGTCGTCGCCGAGGACGATGCGGGAGGATCGGCCGGACATTGAGACGATCCAGGACGCGCCTGAACCGGTCATCAACGCCGACACCTATATCGCCGCCGGCGACTTGTGCGTGAGTCGCGGGCAGTACGCGCGGGCGACCGAGCAGTACGAAAAGGCGTTGGCGCTGCGTCCGAAGGACTCGGGCCTGGCGAAGAAAATTGCGGTCGCGTACGCCAAGAGCGGGCAGGCGAGCAAGGCGCTGGAGGCGTGGCAGAAGTACCTCGTCACCTCCGACTACTCCGCCGACGCGTACGGCAGTTTGGGGTATGCCTACGAACTCGCCGGCGACCCGACGACGGCGGAGGCGACCTATCGCGAAGGGTGCAAGAAGCATCCGACCGGCGCGCTGGTCCACATCAACTACGGCCTGATGCTGGTTCGCAGGAACAAGGTCGATCAGGCGGTTGTGGAGATGTCTGCGGTCTTGCAGCCGCACGAGGTGAACTACAACGTCGCCAGCGTCTACGAACAGATGGGTCGCCGCGACCTGGCGCAGTTCTATTACCGGCGGGCGTTGGAGTGCAAACCGACGTTCTCTCCAGCAAAGCAGAAGCTTGCGTCGGTCGAGTAATTAGCGCGGCGAATCTGAATGAACGATCAAAGCCTGTCGCGTTGCGATGAGCTTTTTCGTGTGCCTATCGCGAGGTCGCGGGGCGCAGAAAGGGTTCGACCGAGTAGCGTCCCTTTTCATCGATCGTGATCGTGACCGCGCCGGACGTGTGGGTTCGCAAAAGCGGGGTTTGGCCGGTGAGCAACTCGAACTGAAACTGCTTGTTGCTGAGCGTTCGGTCGTTGGATGAGACGATGACGCCGGGCTTGACGGCGCGGAGGAAGTCGGCCGTGGTCGATTCGGCGCTGCCGTGATGGGGGGCGATCAGGAGTTCGGCGCGGAGTTTGTCGGGGGTTTGGAGCAGGCCTTTCATCGCGGCGTCCTGGATGTCGCCGGTGAAGAGGATCGACGTTCCGGCGTGGGTGAGGCGGACGACCAGCGAGCGGTCGTTGGGCTCGAAATCGCCTTCCTCGGGCGGCCAGAGCGCTTCGAGGGTGGTGTCGGAACCGAGCGGGATTTTCTGGCCAGGCAAGATGGTGGTGGCGGGGCGTTGGGAGCGGCGGAGGTCGGCGAGCAGGTCGCCGAGCATGGGGTTGTTGGTCGCAACTTCGGCAAACTTTGGTCCGACCAAGACCTGCCGTGCGCCGTACGCCTGCACCAGTTCGGCGACGGCGCTGAAGTGATCGCTGTTGGCATGGCTGACCGCGATGGTGTCGATCTGCGTGATCCCGCGCGATCGCAAGAACGGCGCGATCGCGCGGCGCACCGGGTCGGCCAGCGATAGTGATCCGGCGTCGATGATCGCGATGCGTCCGGAAGGTGGTTCGACCACCGCGCATTGCCCGGCGCCGATGGAAAGGATGGTGACGCGCAGTGCGTTCGCCGGCGCGGTCTGGGTGATGGTTGATCGGTAGGGGAGAAACAGCAGCATTCCGATCGCCGCGATGTGCGCAAGCTTCGTGAGCAGCCGCATTCCCGGTCGAGGCCAGTAGTAGGCGGCGAGCAGGAGCGTGACGTAGAACACGCCGATCATCCACCACGTCGGCGCGGGCAGCGGCACGTCGCCGAAGGGAAGATTGGTCAGGAGTTCGACGCTCGATCGCATCAGGTGAGTCGGTTGCTGGGCGCCCCACGCCCACGATGCCGCAAGGCCCGGCCAGAGCGTGGTCAGCACGATCTTGAGCGCCCCGGCCAGCAGCGTCACGAACACCACCGGCGCGATCAACACGCTCGATAGGATCGCCCATGGATTTAGTTGCGAGAAATGCGCAGAAATGATCGGCATGCTGACCAGCCAAGCGACGAGGCCGGCGGAGATGATGAGCAGGATCTGGGAATCAATGTACGCCGCAGCGCGGAGGATCCAGCGGGTGGGGACGGTTTCGGCGGTTTCCTCACGCGCGTGCTGGCCGAAGAAATGGGTCAGCGGCTTGGTGAGCAGGATCAGCCCCAGAACGATCCCGAACGAAAGCTGGAACCCCGCGTTAAACAGGTCCAGCGGGTGATAGACCAACATGCCCAACACCACCAGCGCCAGCAGTTGCAGCAGATCGATGCCGCGTCGCGAAAGCACCGCCACGCCGATCGCCAGCCACAGCAGTACTGACCGCACCACCGGCGGCGACGGAAGCGCCGCAAGCCCGTACGCGGTGACGAACACCATCGCCAGCATCCACGACCATCGCGGCGACAATCGCAGGACGCGAGCGATCAGAAACACCACGCCGCCCATCACCGCGATGTGCATGCCGGAGATCGCCAGATGGTGGCTGGT
>JBBQQZ010000297.1:0-5054 GCA_038215325.1 Tepidisphaerales bacterium
GCAGCAGTCGATCGCGGCCGCCATCGACGACGTTAAAGACTTCGGCGTCCCTGTCTTCCCCGTCCCGATCGGGTCGGACCAGCCGCTTCGCAATATCGACGTGCAGCAGGTCTCGGCGCAGGACGCGGTGTTCGTCAAAGACATCGCCAACATCAAGGCGATGGTTCGCGTCACCGGCCCGGCGGGGCAGTCCGTGGTCGTGCGGCTGAAGGACAAGAAGACCGGCAAAGTGGTGCTGGACGCCCAGGGGCGCCCGATCGAGAAGCTCGTCACGCCGGCAGGCGATGAACCGACGGAGGTCGAGCTTCAGTTCACGCCGATGGAGACCGGCACGGTCGATCTGATCGTCGAGGCCGACGCGCAAAGCGGCGAGATCGACGAATCCGACAACGCCCGCGAAGTGCAGGTGGCCGTCCTCGATGCCAAGATCAACGTGCTGTACGTTGAGGGCTACCCGCGCTGGGACTATCGCTATCTCAAAAACGAGATGATCCGCGACCGCACGGTCAATATCTCTTGCTTGCTGCTGAGCGCCGACACCACCTTCCGCCAGGAAGGGGACAAGCCGATCACGCGCTTCCCCGAGACGCTGGAAGAACTGCTCGAATACGACGTGGTGCTCATGGGCGACGTGGACCCGCGTGAACTGAGCGACAGCCAGCTTCAACTCATCAACGACTTCGTCTCCCGTCGCGGCGGGGGCTTTGGGATGATCGCCGGGCCAAGGTTCAGCCCGCAGGCGTGGAAGGGGACCGCGATCGAATCGATCCTGCCGGTCGATATCGCCCGGACCACCGCCGAAGACTGGGGCGTGGACGGCTCGACCATCGCCGAAGGCTTTCGGCCGAACCTGACGCGGGAGGGGAGCGATTCGAGCTTGTTCCGTTTCTTCCCGGACCGCGCAGAAAATGAGCGGTTCCTCAAGGAAAGCTGGCAGCCGATTTTCTGGTACGCCCATGGCGTCGCCGCGAAGCCGGGGGTGGGGGAAGTGCTGGCAGAGCATCCGAGCGAAGTAGGCCCGGACGGGCGTCGTGCTCCGATTGTGGTGGTCGGGCGCTTCGGGGCCGGCCGGACGATGTTCTCGGCGATCGACGATAGCTGGCGCTGGCGCTATTACACCGGCGAAAGCATCTTTAACACCTACTGGGTGCAGCAGTTACGCTATCTGGCGCGGTCCAGAAAATTAGGCCAGCGGAAGTTCACGCTCGCGACCCAGCGTCCCATCTACGACCTCGGCCAGCAGGTGCGACTGGTCGCCCGGGCGATCGATCCGCAGCTTTTAACGCAACTTCCCGAGCAATTACGCGTCCAAATCATGGCAAGCGATGGTCAACTCGTCCGCCAGGAGACCCTCGTGCGCCAGGAAGGCACCGACACCTACCTCTCCAGCTTCACCGCCGGGCAGGTGGGAAAATTTACGGTCGTTTTGCCCAGTGTCGCCCCGGGAATCGAGGAAATGACCTTGCCGATCGACGTTGCCGTCCCCCGACTGGAACTGTCCACCCCCCAGGTGGACCGGGTGACCCTCGCTCGATTAGCCAGCGAAACCTCCGGTGCCGTCATCGACCTGAACGACGCCGCCACCAAGCTCCCCGGCATCCCCAGCGCCCAGCGCCTGGTGCCCCTGATCACCAGCCAACCCCTCTGGGACGCACCGATCGCGCTGGCGGCATTCATTTTGCTTCTCACGGCGGAGTGGGTGGCGCGTAAACTGTTTGGAATGGTTTAGAGGAAGTTGCCAGTTGGTAGTTGCCAGTTGCCAGAAATCTGGCCTGGCCGTTCTTACTGGCAACTGGCAACTATCAACTGGCAACTCTGGAGTTATCCATGCCCCCAACCGCCTTGATTCACTCGATTGATTCGGTCCGCAAGCGGGCAAGGCTGCTGTCGCTGGTATACGGCGTGGGCATCGTCGTCGCGTCGGCGGTGGGGTTGCTCGTCGCTGTCGTGATCGTCGATTACTTGCTGAACCTGAAATCGATCCCGCGCGTGTTCGCGATGTTCGCTTCGGTTTGCGCACTGGGCTGGCTGGTCTATCGCTACATCACCCGCCCGGCGATGCACGCGATCACGCTTTCCGACGTCGCCGGGCGCTTGGAAAAGGCGTTTCCGCAGTTTGAAGACCGGCTTCGCTCGACCGTCAATTTCATCGATGGTGCCAACCCCGGTTCAAGCGCGTTGCAGCAGCGCGTGATGGAGCAGGCGGCTTCGATCGCCGGCCAGGTCGATCTGGGCAGCGCCGTCGTTTCCAAGCCCGCGCTCTTGTCGGTCGGCGGGGCGGTTGGGTCGGTCGTGCTCATCCTGGCGATCGCGTTGGGCGGGCTGGACCGCAATATCCTCTCGATCATCACCGGCCGGCTCGTCACGCCGTTTGCAGGGATCGCCTGGCCGAAGAGCGTGCAAATCAACATGACCTCGCAAGTGCCCCAGCGCGTGCCGGTAGGGCAGAAGATCGAACTGGCGATGTCGCTCAATCGCGGGGACAAAGCGTCGATCAAGCCGATCGTCTACTACCAGATCGAAGGCGGCCCGAAGCAGCAGATGTTCATGACCCGCGGCAAGGACGGGCAGTTCCGCGCCGCGCTCGACGCCCGCCTCGAACAAGCCGCGACCTCCGGCAAACTTTCCGCCTGGATTGAAGCCGGCGATGATCGCCACGATCTGAGCGCCATCACCATCGTCCCTCGCCTCTCGATCAAGCACATCGTCGCGAAGGTGACCCCGCCCGCGTACGTCCCGAATCGCGCCGACACCCAGCAAGACCTCGCCGCCGGCCCGGTGGTGACGGCAGAAGGGTCGGAGGTGTCGATCTTCACCCGGTTCAACAAGGATCTGGCCAGTAGCGATCCCGTGCTTGAACCGATCGGTGAAGGGACCAAACTCCCTGCCATCACCTGGTCGCGCGACGGACCGATGACCGCCGTCGCCACGTTCAAGGCCAACGCGCCGCTGCGGTTCCGCACCCGCGCTACCGATAACGACGGCTTCACCAACACCGCACTCGAAGAGTACGAACTGATCGTCCGTCCTGACGCGAACCTGACGATCCAGCTCGAAAACCCTCGCCGCTCCGAAGAGCGCACCGCCGCCGCGTTCGTGCCCTTGCAGGCGGTGGCGGAAGACGATTGCGGCGTCGAGTGGGTCAAGCTCGTCGTCGAGCGCCTTCAGCCCAGCCCGCAGAAGTGGGAAATTTCGCTGGTGACTTCCGCCAGCCCGGAGAAGGATGTCGCGTGGCAGCCGGTCGAATCGTCGCCCGAGCGAACGCGGCATCGCCTGAACTACAAGTGGGAGCTGTCGCCGCTGAAGCTGAACGCCGGCGACGTGATCGAGTATCAGGTCGTGGCGCGGGATAACTTTGATCTGGACGGACGAAGGCATGATCCGGTCGGTTCGTCGCGCTTGCGTGTGACGATCATCAGCCAGGAAGAACTCGCCGCCCGCGTGACGGACGAGATGCGGCAGGTGAAGACGCAGGCGACGAATGTGCGCCGCAGCCAGCAGCAGACGAAGCAGGAGACGCTGAGCGTCAAAGAAGAGACGAAGGACAAGCCCGCCCTCGACACCGCCGACAAGGCCGCGCTGGATCGCCTCTCCCAGCAGCAATCCTCCGCCGCCGCGAGCGCCAAGCAACTGGCGCAGAAGATGCAGTCGTCGATCGACCGGCTCGAAGAGAATCGCTCCGAGGCCAACGACCTTAAGGAAATCGCCAAGGACGTGAAAGACACGCTCGATCGCACGAGCGAAGGCGCGATGAAGGATGCCGCCCAGGACCTGACCAACACCCAGCAGCCGCGCGCCGAGAAAGAGCAGCGGGATCAGTCGCTCGCCAGTGCCCAGCAGAACCAGCAGAAGGCGCTCGATCAACTCGACCGCGCGATGGCGAAGATGGAGAACATCGGCTCGCTCCAGAGCACCATCGCCGAGATCGCGGCCATTTTGAACGAGCAGAAGCAGGTGCGCAAGGAAAACGAGAATCTGTCCAAGACGAACCTCGGCAAGAAGCCCGAGCAGATGTCCGACAAGGACCGCGCCAAACTCGAAGAGACCGCCAACAAGCAGGACAAACTTGCCGACCGCACGCAGAAGGCGGTTGAGCAGATGAACAAGCAGTCGAAGCAGATGGAGAAATCCGATCCCGCTTCGTCCGATGCGATGAAGTCCGCCGCCCAGAAGGCGCAGGACAGCAAGGTGACGCCAAACCAGAAGCGCGCCGCCCAGCAGACGCAGCAGAACCAGCAGGCCGGCGCGCAGCAGTCGCAGCAGCAGGTTGAACTGGGGCTGGAACAGATGCTGTCGGAATTGAAGGAGGCCGAGCGGCGCGAACTGGCGCGGCTTCGTGAAGAGCTGGCGAAGTTGCAGGAGCAGATCGCGACGCTGATTCGCAGGCAGTCGGGTCACAACCTCGACAACGTGCTGATCCAGGGACCCCAGAAGCTGGCGGCATTGGATGCGAAGCTCGTTGTCGAACTCACGCAGTTGTCGAACCGCAAGCCCGATCAGGTGAAAGCCCCCGAGGCCCGCCAACTCACCAGCGGCCAGGAACTAACCGAGCGCAACACGCGCGACATCGCCAAGAGCGCCGACGCCGAGCCCTCGACCGCCGAGATCGGGACGAACCTCACCAAGGCCGCCGGCAAGATGGAGCGGGCGATCGTGTCACTTCGCGCGATCAAGCTGCCCGAAGCGTACGACCCGTCGCAGGTCGATGCGCTGGCGGCGTTGCTGGACGCGAAGAAGCAGGTGGACGAGCAGAAGAAGGAAGCCGACGACAAGGCCAAGCAGCAGCAGAAGGACGCGATCCGCGCCCGCTACGAGAAGATCAAGGCCGAGCAGGAGAAGGTGAACGTCGACACGTTGCGCGTGGAAAAAGCGCGAGACGACAAGGGCAACATCCTCCGCACGGAATGGCCGACGATTGCGAAGCTGCCGAAAGACCAGTTGTCGCTCGCCGAGCAGACCGCCGCGATCGAGGACGACCTTCAGGCGCTGGGCAGCATCGTCTACATCTGGGCGAACAAGGACGTCAAGAACTCGATGGACGAGGTGAAGGACGA
>JBBQQZ010000298.1:0-5042 GCA_038215325.1 Tepidisphaerales bacterium
AGCCGTGGTACGCTTTCGAGCCTTCCACGGCTTGGCTTACCAAACCGTGGCACCCAAAGTTACCCGATTTGGTGCTCGAATCCCTTCGCCGCCAAGCTTTCGCGCTTGCCGCTGCGTTCGAGCCACACGCCCTTCTCTGCGATCACGGTTCCGATGCGGATCGCGTCAACGATTCCGGGCTCGCCGGTGAAGCAGAGTTCGTGGTCTTCTCCGTCGTGCAGGGCGTGGTCGAGGGGGTCGCCGGGAAGTTGGCGGGCGTGGTCATGGATGGGGACGAGCGCCGCGTCGAGCACGACGCCGACGCCGCTTTCACGCGCGATGTGCGCGACGTCGCGCGACAGTCCGTCGGAGATGTCGATCATGGCGCTGATGCGGTGGTTTGAGACGAGCTGCCGCGCCTCGTGGACGCGCGGGATGAACGCCAGATGACGTCCGAGGATGCTTCCACCGAGCGGGCCGGTGACGTAGATGGCGTCGCCGGGCTGGGCGCCGGAGCGGCGCACGGGCGTCACCCCAGCGCTGCGGCCGAGGATCGAGACGCTGACCGCGAGCTTCTGACCCCACGAACCCGTGTCGCCGCCCACGATCGGGCAATCGAACGCCTCGCCTGCGGCCTTCATGCCGAGATAAAGCGCCTTGGCGAACTCGACCGGCGTGCCCTTCACCAGCGCCACGCTCACGACTGCGGCAGCGGGCAGGCAGGCCATCGCGGCGCAGTCCGACAGGTTGCGGTTCATCACCTTACGGCCGATGAGTTCGGGCGCGTGCTGAGCAGAATCAAAATGCACTCCATCGAGCACCTGATCGATGCCAACAAGAATCAGGTCGGACGGGTCGAACTTCAGGATCGCCAGATCGTCCGATGCGGGCAGGATGACGTGCGGACCCGGGCGCTGTTGAGCGCGGACCCAGTCGATGAAATCGAACTCGTTCGACATAAGGAAAAACCCACAGCGGTGCTGTGGGCTTGTTTGTGTTCGGTTGGACGTTCCCGGCTTATTCAGCGGGTTCGATCGTCACGACCATGCCCTTGGACTGGAACTGCTCCTGGTAAAGCTCGGCCCGTTCCTTGTGCGTGACCAGCAGAAGCGCCACGCCGGTGTCGTGGGCTTCCTTCATACGAACGAGCGCGTCCTGCTCGTTGAGCGGAGTTAACTCGACAATCGACAGGATCACGAAATCCATCGCGTTCTTGTCGTCGTTATGCAGCAACACCTTCCACAACGGCAAAGGCTTAGGCGGATTTCGCTTGGGCTTTTCCTTGGTTGCGGTTGCGGACTTCGGGGATTCGGGCATTTTGTCTTGATCAGCCATGCGTACAGTACCTCACCTAATCATTATACGTCTGCGAGACGCTAGGCCAAGTTCCGACCCTGGGTAAGATTTCGATTATGGATGATCGGCTGATGATCGGAGCGATGTCCGGGACCAGCGCCGACGGCGTGGATGCGGCACTGGTGCGCATCTCCGGATCGGGCTTGAAGATGCGCGCAACCCTCGTGAATTGCGTCGAATGCGCGTTTCCGACTTCGCTGCGCGAGCGCATCCTGCGGGTTCGCAACGAGGGGGCTGTTGCGCTGTCAGATCTGGCCAGCCTGGGGCGGGATATTTCATTGGCATATGTTGACGCGATTCGCCAACTGTTGGCGAAATCCGCCGCGAAGCCCGAAACCGTGTCCGCCGCCGCAGTTCATGGCCAGACGTTGTTCCACGCCCCGCCGCTGACGATCCAGTGGATCGACCCGGCGCTGGTGGCGGTGGAAACGGGGATCGACGTGGTCGCCGACTTCCGTCGCGCCGATTGCGCTGCGGGCGGCCAGGGCGCGCCGCTGGTGCCGTTTGCAGACTACATCCTCTTCCGGTCCGAGACCCAAAACCGCGTCCTCCTGAACATCGGCGGGATCGCGAACGTGACGATCTTGCCGAAGGGGTGTTCGATCGAGCAGGTGATCGGGTTTGATACCGGGCCGGGGAATTGTATCTCCGACTGGCTGATGCGGGATCAGGGCGGGGTAGACGTCGGCGGGCGTTTGGCGCTCGCGGGGCAGTTCAATCTTGACCGGGTAAACCGACTGATGCAACGGCCGTATTTCCACGCGCCGTTCCCGAAATCAACCGACGGCCCGGCGATGCTCGATCTGTGGCGTCAGTCCATGAATGCCGACCCTCAGCCAGAACGCCTCATGGACGATCTCGCCACCGCCGCCTGTTGGGTGAGCCGGTCGATCTTCCGCGGCATCCTGCTGGCGATGCAAGACGAGCCATTCGAGCTTATCGCGGCCGGCGGGGGAACGCGGAATCAGGCGATCATGCAGGGGTTGCTCGATCAGAGCCCAGGGCGTTCGATCCAAACCACCGACGTCCTCGGCGTCCCCCCCCAAGCCCGCGAATCGATCGCCTTCGCCATCCTCGGCGCCACGACGCTCGATCGCGTGCCGGCGAACGTGCTCTCCGTCACCGGCGCAAAGCGGCCGGTGGTGCTGGGGGCGGTGTATCCCCATTCGTAGGTGATTCTAAATTTCCGCCGCCGAGTACGATGCCGGGGTATTTGCGCGACCGGGTGTCCTGTCACAAATGCTGCATAGGAAATATACTTCCCGGCAACGATGGCACAGTCTGATGGACCATGGACGGTCGAGCGCGTGCTCACCTGGACACGGGGTTTCTTCGAGCGCAAGCAGCTCGATTCCCCCCGCTTGTCCGCAGAGCTGATCCTCGCGCACGTTCTCGGACTTCCGCGGATCAAGCTCTACACCAACTACCAACAGCCGCTCACCGAAACCGAACTCACCCAGCTTCGCGACCTGGTCAAACGCGCCGGCGAAGAAGAACCGATCGGGTATCTCACGCGGAAGGCGCATTTTTTCAACCTCGAGTTCGACGTCTCCCCCGCCGTCCTCATCCCAAGGCCGGATACCGAAACGCTTGTTGAACAGGTGATGAACCTGATGCGCCACACCGCCGGCTTTGAAACCCCCCGCATCCTCGACCTCTGCACCGGCAGCGGCGCGATCGCGATTGCGATCGCGTTCCACGCCAAATCCGCGCAGCTCCTCGCCACCGATATCAGCCCCGACGCGCTGGCGATCGCGAAGCAGAACGTCGAGAAGCACCAGCTCGCCGATCGCGTCACGCTCCTGCAAGGCGATCTGTACGAAGCGCTCGATGCCCACGTCGATAAGACCGCCTTCGACATCATCACCGCCAACCCGCCTTACATCTCCACTTCGCAAATGCAGCAGTTGCCCCGAAACGTCGGCGGATACGAGCCCCACCTCGCTCTGCACGGCGGGTCCGACGGGCTCGATCCGCACCGGCAAATCCTCCAAGGCGCAACCGCCGATCGCCTTCGCGCTGGCGGGCGAGTGCTGCTGGAAATCGCGTTCGATCAACACGAAGCGGCGCTGGAGATGATAAGCAAGTATGATGACTTCACCGACGCCCGCGTGCTGCGCGATCACGCCGGAAACCCCCGCGTCCTCACCGCGGCGCGAAAGGAGGGTCGATGAACGTCCTGCTGCAAGTGCCCAGTCTCAATGACAAAAACGCCCTCTATGTCGTCATCGGCATCGGGCTGTTCCTGGTCATCTACATCGTCATTCGGCCATTCATGCGCCGCAAGAACGATCCGATGGACCGCCCGGCGGCACCCATGGGCCGCCTCTCGACACAACGCACCGTCGAACGCCAGATGGAAAGCCTGCTGGTCGAATTGTCCGAGATGACCCGGCAGATGTCCGCCCAGCTCGACAGCCGGTCCACCAAGCTCGAAATCCTGCTCAAAGACGCCGACGAACGCATCGCCCAACTGCGGCAACTGTCGCAAAATGGATCGCCCCTGCACGGATCGCCCAAGCATGGATCAGCCGTACATGGTTCGGCCGGGCGATCGACCATAATCGAAGCACCCGAGCCCGAACCTGCCGCGCCCGTGAGCGAAATCGACCCCCGCCACGCCGAAGTCTACGCCCTGGCGGATACCGGAAAAAGTGTTTCCGAGATCGCAACCGCATTGACACGCCCTTCCGGCGAGGTCGAACTCATCCTCGCACTGCGTCCCCACTGATTCCCAAATCTTCGGCACGCCGTTTGCCAACATCATCTGGAACACCCCGCGCCCCCGACCGCTTCTGAACATTGATTTGTTCGAGCAAGGAGGCACTGTCATGCCGGCCGCAATGATGATTCCAGCGCGATGGACGCGCCAGCGAAGGATCGCTGAACTGCTGATCGTGTTATGGGTAATAGGCCTCGGCGACCTGTGGCTGACGCTATGGGCGCACCGCACCACCGCTTTTCTCGAACTGAACCCGATCGCGAATCTAATGCTGGCGCGCGACGCGACCACGTCGCTGGTGCTGTTTAAGATCGCGTGCATGGGCATCGCGACCTTCACCCTCTGGCTGACGCGCACCACCAAACGATGCGAGTGCGCCACATGGGCCATGACCGGCGTCTACTTCCTGCTCCTGCTCCGCTGGAGCGACTACACCGCGGGGGTGCTGGGAAGGTAGTGGAGACGGCGTTGAATCGAGACCCATCGCGGCCGGCGAATCGAACGACGCAGTCAAGCTCATTCGTTACGCCCCCTTCATCCGACCCGGTAGGGTGCGTCTTTGACGCACCGCCGTCGCGCGACACGTGGGAACGGTGCGTTGGAAACCACTACTGTCCGGCATTTCTGATCTCATGCAGTTATTCTGCGGGAATCGGTGATTGGGTGGTGAGACTTGGAGTCGTGTGATGGGGTTGTCGATTATTTGCGCGCAGCGTGAACGGCCACGCGACATGGGGGCGTGGAGGGGCCCGGTGGCTTACTGGCTGATTTTTCCCAAAGCCTTTTCGAGTCGTTTTCGTTTCAGACGCAGCCGTTCCAGTTCCTTCTCACGCTCGATCAACGTCATGCCCGCTTCCATGTCCTGCCAACTCATCAGGCCCTGGCTCACCCAACCCAGGTACATCAGGTTGTACTTGCTCACACGCCGGCCGGTGGTCAGGTGCGTCAGCAGCGTTGCGATCACCGCCACGTAGAAGTGCAGCGT
>JBBQQZ010000299.1:0-4963 GCA_038215325.1 Tepidisphaerales bacterium
TAGTGCGCCAATATGGCTATCATACTGAGGCAATGTGATTTAACAGGCCCGGCCAGCATGGAGGCTGCCACAGCGATCTCCCACCTCGCCGAGCCTGACGTTTTTTTTTGAGCAAGAACCTATGGAATTGACAGCAGAACCCACTGCGGTGAGCGCCGCGACCCTCGCCGATCCCTCCAAGACCCGCCTGAAGTTCAGCGGCAGCGATCTATTCGTGCGCGAGTTGCGGAAACGCGTCGATGCCTATTTTGAAACCACGGGCAAGAAGAAGCGCGACTCGGCGAAGATGTATTTCAAGACCGCGACGATCCTGGCGTGGTTCTACGGCGTGTACGCGGTGATGCTGTTTGTCCCCATGAGCTGGTGGATGGTATTACCGCTGGCGATCGTGCTGGGATTCGCGGTTGCCGCGATCGGGTTCAACATCCAGCACGATGGCGGGCACCGGGCGTACTCGGACCGCAAATGGGTGAACAAAATCATGGCGCTCTCGCTCGATATGATGGGCGGCAGCAGCTATCTGTGGGATTGGAAGCACAACTCCATCCACCACACCTACACCAACATTCATGGCCACGACGACGACATCAACATCGGCATCCTCGGACGCCTGTCGCCGGATCAGAAGTGGCTGCCGTTCCATCGTGCTCAGGGTGTTTACCTATGGGCGCTCTACGGGCTGCTGGCGATCAAGTGGCACTTCGTCGATGACTTCGTCAACGTCGCGACCGGGTATATCGGCGGGCACAAAATCACGCGTCCGAAGGGATGGGATCTGGTGACGTTCATCGCCGGTAAGGTGTTCTTCTTCACGCTCGCGTTCGGGATCCCGATCCTCGTGGTTGGCCATGCCTGGTATATCGTGCTGGGTGTGTACGCGATCGCGGCGTTCACCAGCGGCGTGGTGCTGAGCGTGGTGTTCCAGTTGGCGCACTGCGTCGAAGAGGCCGAATTTCCGCAACCGGTCGCCGTTCCCCCGAACGCCGCGAAGATCGATAACGACTGGGCGGTCCACCAGCTTGAAACCACCGTCGATTTCGCCCGCGGGAGCAAGGTGCTCTGCTGGTTCCTCGGCGGGCTGAATTTTCAGGTCGAACATCACCTGTTCAGCCGCATCTGCCACGTCCACTACCCGGCCGTCAGCAAAGTGGTCGAAGAAACCTGCCGCGAGTTCGGCGTTCGCTACAACGCCCACAAATCGTTCTGGTCGGCGCTCGGGTCGCACTACCGCTGGCTGGTGACGATGAGCAAGCCGAACGCGACGGCGTAGAGCAGAAGGGGCAGGTAATCAGGGGCAAGGGGCAAGTAGATTCGCTTCTACTTGCCCCTTGCCCCTAATTGCTTGCCCCTCTTACTTCGCCGCATCCACCAACATCTGAAAGATGCGCAGATGGTCGGCTTCGTCGTTCTGACGTTCCGGATGCCACTGCACGCCCATGAAGAAGGGCAGGGAGGGGTCTTCGGTGCCTTCGATCACGCCGTCGGTGGAGGTGGCGATGACGCGCAGGCCGCGCCCCAGCGTGCGTACCGCTTGTTTGTGCGACGTATTGACCGACACATGCTGTTTCCGAAGCACGGTCGCCAGGCGGCTATCTGGCGTCAGTTCGACCATGTGACGTCGCGACCAGTCAGAGTTCAGCCGGTGATCGAGGCCATTCGGTCCAAGCTGATCAGGTAAGTACTGGATGAGCGACCCGCCTCGATGGACGTTCATCAGCTGCGATCCCAGGCAGACTCCCAGCACCGGCATCGTCCGGCGTTCGATCTCCGCCAGCAGCGCGAATTCAAACACTTGTCGCACCGGATCGATCCGCTGCGCGTGCTCGTGCCATTCCTGCCCGTAGACCGCCGGATCCAGATCATCCCCGCCCGACAGCAGCACGCCGTCGAGCTGATCGAGATAGTCCGGGATCAACGCCACATCCACCCGATACGGCAACATCATCGGCAACCCGCCCGCCAGTTCGATCGACTGCGCGTACGTCCACGGCAGCATATAATGCGGCTTGCCGGTGACGTAATCGACGGTGATACCGATGCGGGGGCGGGTCATGAGGGTTTGATTAGCGGATTGACGACTTTGAGTTGAGGAAATCGCGAATAATCGCGATCGGCGGACCAGAGTTCGGTTACCCCGTTTTCCATGCAGACCGCTGCGATACGTGCATCGTAAGCACGCGGCCCCACAATCACGCTCGAAACCAACAGTGACCGGAGTCGCGACCATGTGAGCGACTCGTCGCCCGCGATTCTAAGCGACGGCGATCCCGCGACGTCATCGAGAAACTCGATCGCTCGTTCCATGCTGCTCGGCGGCTTGTAGAGTCTTGGATGCGTGACAACCGCGTAGAACTCGACGAAGCAGTGGAACGGAATCAGCCAACGCTGATCACCATCGGCGAGACTTCTTACCATCGCGTCTGCAGGCGCGTGGAACTCGCTGTCGGTCCGATGCGCGTAGACCAGGATATTCGTGTCGACCGCGATCACCCGCCTCGGCCCTCGTAAATAATCGAGCGGATTGTCTCCCAGTCGCCTTCGCGAATTCCGTCCTGCAATCCCTCCCCTTTGACGGTGACGCCCTTGTACTTGTATCGCGCACGCTTTGGCGGCGCGGGCTTCTCGACGACGCGACGCAGCCCTTCTTCGACTACTGCTTCCAGCGTCAGGTCGTGCTCCAGCGCGTGTCGCTGGGCTTCGCGCAGGAGGGCGTCTTTGATGTCGATACTCGTACGCATGTGCGAAAGCATACGAAAGTACGCATCTTTATGTCAACGACATGCCGTCATCCGCAAAAATCACGCGATCTCGACCGACGCCTTCCGCTTGCCCTGCTTCTTGCGTTCGTTTTCGCTCAAAGCCTGCTTGCGAAGCCGGATGCTGACCGGGGTGCATTCGACGAGTTCGTCGTCTTCGATGTACTCCAGCGCGGCTTCCAACGTCATCTTGCGGGCGGGCTTCAGGATGACCACGCCGTCGCTGCTGGTGGTGCGCATGTTGGTCAGCTTCTTGGCGGTGGTGGGGTTGACGACCATGTCGTCGTCGCGGGCGTTTTCGGCGACGACCTGGCCTTCGTAGATCTCGTCGGTCGGTTCGACGAACATCGTGCCGCGCTGCTGGAGGTTGTCCAGGGCGTAGGCGTTCACCTTGCCGCCTGTCATGGCGATCATCACGCCGTTGCCGCGGCCGGGGACGTCGCCACGGGCGGCGGCGTATTCGTGGAAATTGTGGTGCATCACCGCAGTGCCCTGGGTGGCGGTGAGCATTCGCGTACGCAGGCCGATCAGCCCGCGCGCGGGGATCGTGAACTCCAGATGCACTTGGCCCTGGCGATTGTCCATACGGACCAGTTCGCCTTTACGGTTGCCGACCAGTTCCATTACGCCGCCAAGGTTCTTTTCGGGCACGTCAACGACGAGGTACTCGATTGGTTCGAGCAGTTTGCCGTCTTCGGTTTTGTGCATGATGACGGTCGGCTTGCCGATCGACAGTTCATACCCTTCGCGACGCATGTTTTCGATCAGGATGCCCAAGTGCAGCAATCCGCGCCCGGACACCTTGAACGCGTCCTTGTTGCCGGCTTCTTCCACCTTCAGCGCGACGTTTGATTCCAGCTCCTTCATCAGCCGTTCGCGCAGGTTACGCGACGTGACGTACTTGCCTTCGCGACCGGCGAAAGGCGAGTCGTTGACCGTAAACAGCATGGTCAGCGTCGGCGGTTCCACTTCCTGGGCGTCGAGCGGCACGGGGTTGGCGGGATCGCAGATCGTGTCGTTGATGTCGACTGATTCCAGCCCGATCAGCGCCACGATATCGCCGGCGGCGGCTTCTTCGACGTTCTTGCGTCCAAAGCCGTCGAACACCTGCACCTGCTGCGCCTTGGACTTGATCACTTCCCCGCTGCGCCGTGCGATCGCGACCTGCTGGCCGGACCTGATCTTGCCATTGTAGATACGTCCGATGCCGATTCGGCCGACGTAGTCGTTGAACATGATGCTGCTGATCTGCACCTGCATCGGTTTTTCCGGATCGCCGTGCGGCGCCGGCACGTGCTTGAGGATCGCGTCGAACACCGGGCGAATGTCGGTACCGGGTTCGTCGAGCTTCCAAGTCGCCGTTCCAGCGCGGCCAGAGGCGTAGATCACTGGGAAATCAAGCGTCTCGTCGTCGGCACCCAGTTCGACAAATAGATCGAACACTTCGTCCAGCACCTGGTCGGCGCGGGCGTCCTGGCGGTCGATTTTGTTGATGATGACGATCGGGCGCAGCTCGTGCTGGAACGCCTTTTTCAGAACGAACCGGGTCTGCGGCATCGCGCCTTCGGCGGCGTCGACGAGAACGAAACACCCGTCCGCCATCCCCAGCACGCGCTCGACTTCCCCGCCGAAATCCGCGTGGCCGGGGGTGTCGATCAGGTTGATCTTCGTGGTTTCCTTGGTGGTCGGGTCGGTGTACGTGATCGCAACGTTCTTCGCCAGGATGGTGATGCCGCGCTCGCGTTCCAGCGGATTGCTGTCGAGCATGGTGTCCTGGACCTGCGAATCGCGGAAATTCCCGCTCTGGCGCAGCAGGGCGTCCACCAGGGTGGTTTTACCATGGTCGACGTGAGCGATGATGGCCACGTTGCGGATATCGTTACGCACTTGATTCATTACTTTACTTCTTTCAGCGATCTAGCGGGGGAACCGAATACGAAGGGGAGCATGATAGTCATGTGGCGTGAACGTGCAATGATTAGAGGCTTGTTAGGCCCATTTGGACACGAAATGACCGATTTCCCACCGGTGTCGACCGCGCGGAGACCAAAAGAAGCGGTTGGTAGCGGGGGGACATGCTTTGCCGCGTCCCGGAGCTTTTACGGGATCGGGCGGGACTGCGTCCCTGCCGCTACGCGTGACGGAGGGGTGGGTCTGTCTGAAGGTCCAGCGCGGTGTTAGAATCGGATTGTAACCCTCACATGGAA
>JBBQQZ010000300.1:0-4959 GCA_038215325.1 Tepidisphaerales bacterium
GCGGCTCGGCGGCGGGGGCCCGCCGCTGGAAGAAGGCGGCAAGTTCGATTTCGGCTACGGCGACGTCGTCGGCATCCTCCAGCAACTTGCCGACCGTCAACTCATCGTCCCAACCAACGCACCGGCAGGAAGGCAGTTCGCACAGGTCACGTTCCAGTTGCAGACGCTTCCCGGCGTCGAAGACCCGATCATGACCGCGCCGCCCATCATCGAAACCGACCAGCGCCCGACCACGCGCCCGGCCTCAATCGACGGCCAGACGCCCACGAGCAACGCGCCCCGCATCCCGGAATTCGTACCCTTACCCGCACCGCTGCCCATCCCCGTCACAACCACGCGCCCGACCACCCGTCCCGCGTCGATCGACAGCGCCAGCACCTCAAGCGACACCCGGCCGATCCGGTAAGGGGTGGGAAAAAGCAGGGGGAAAGAGACAAGAAACAAGAAACAAGGTACAAACAAATGCCAACTCTTAAATTGCAAAAATGTCAAAAAAATTGACGCGGTGCCTCTGGTTTTTCCCTTTTGGCATTAGTGAGTTGTTTGTCTCTTGTCTCTTGTCTCTGTTCTCTTGTCTCTTGAAATGTTCTTTCTCGTTTCCCCGCATTCACGTCGCTCGATTCATGCTGTTCCACGCCCGTAAGCACGCGCTTCACGCGCGGGCCGATGCGGGCCAATAGTTCGTAGGGGATCGTGTCGGCGATGCGCGCCAGCGGGTAGATGGAGGCGGGGGAGAGCGGGTTGCTGTCGATGACGGTGACTTCGTCGCCGATCACGGCGTCGGGGACGTTCGTCAGATTGATCGCGGTCATGTCCATGCTCACGCGCCCGACCACGCCGCACAGTTTTCCGCCAATCATCGTCACCGCGCGGTTGCTCGCGGAGCGGGGGTAGCCGTCGGCATAGCCGATCGGGAGGATGCCGATGCGCGTGCGCGCCGGCGCGATCCAGGACTGCCCATAGCCGACGGTCTGTCCCGCGTCGACGTCGTGGACCGCCATCAGCGGTGCCACCAGCCGCGCGACCGGCGCCAACGCCCGGTCGACGCTGGGCCTGCCGGTTGGGTCGATTCCGTAGAGCGAAATACCCGGACGCACCAGATCAAAATGCGCTCGGGGCGCGAAAAAAATCCCGCCGGAGTTGGCGGCGTGTTTGGGGACCGAATCGAGGATCGGGTATTCCTCGACTGTCCGCTTAAAGCACCGCAATTGCTCGGCCGTGTAAGGGTCGCCGGCGACTTCGGAATTGGCGAAGTGCGTCGCGACCGCTTCCAGTTTCAACGACGCATGATGCAGCGACCGCTCCAGCAGGTTCGCAAACTCCATCAACGCCACCCCGCATCGCGTCATGCCGGTGTCGAGCATGATCTGAACGCTGGCGCGCTTCTGCATGTGCATCGCGATCCGCGCCACATCATCCGCAGCGGCGGCGGACGAAAGCGTGATCGTCCAGCCGCGACGAATTGCTTCTTCGATCAGCCCGCGCTGGCGACCCAGAAACGCGTTCTCGATCGGACGCAGGATCATGATCGGTTTGCCAAACTCGCCCAGGTCAAACGCCTCGTCGGCCGTCGCGACCGCGAACCCGTCAACCCGCAGGAACGGGGATTCGCGTTCGATCTCGACCAGCGCGTGGGCGATGTTGGAGGCGCCGTGCCCGTAGGCATCCGCCTTGATGACCGCACAGACCTTCACCTCCGCGGCGACGTGCCGACGGATCGTCCGCAGATTCGTCCGCAGCGCGGCCGAGTCAATGATCAGATGAGGTTCACCCTGGAAATGGTTCGCGTCCATGCGTTCTACCCGCCAATCCGTGGCGTTTGGCGGATTGTAACACGATTCGGCGGAAAGCCGTATGGGGAAATGAATGGAATGTTGAGCGGCGAATGTCGAATCTCGGATGATGCGGCCAGAACCCACGGGCGTGAGCCTTCTTCCGCGCGACTTCCAAGAGGACGCAAGGGCTTACGCCCGTAGCTCCAATGCGGCTATATTGCCTTTCATGTCTCATTCCTCTCCGCCGATGGCGGTGATTCCGGTGATGCCTGCGTACCCGCCGATCGCGCCCGCGCGGCCGGGTGCGGTGTCGGCGGTGGGGGTGATTAGTATTATCGTCGCGGCGCTCGGCATGATCATGGGCATCGTGACCGCCGGTTTCGCCGTCACCGCGGTGGTGACGGCCATGGCCCAGCGGGTGACCTCCAGCCAGCACGACGCCGTTCGCTATCCCCTCATTCCCGAAGCGCAACTCAGCGCCCCCGACGCCGTGGACGACCAGATGGCCGGGATGATCGTCGAAGCGTTCACGCGGACTCGTCCACTTACGCCCACGAGACAAAACCACGTACGATCGCTCGCCCGTATGCACGGGAAGCAGCTCTTTTCGTTCGATGTGAAGAACGTGACGGTGCTTCGCGCCAAGTCCAACATCACCGACTCCGGCCCGGTGCTACTTAGCCAGGGCAAGACCGGCGATTTTTACATCACCGGTGCCGGTCGGCTGGAAGTCAGCGACGCCAGCGCGATCTTCCGCCCCGACAACGGCCAGGCCGTGCGATCGGGCGACGTCGCGGTCGATCGCTCGCTCAGTGAACCTGACATCGCAAACGTGCTGTCCGACATCGAATCGAGTGGGTCGCTGACGATCAACCCCGCGCCCAGGTCGACGCTGCTGCGGCTTTTGCGCGATCCGGATCAATCGATCATCGGCTCGCCGACGAGCGTGCAGTACGCCGGCGGGCTCAGTGGCGCGGGGCTCTGGTTTGTGACCGACAAGTCGCAAGTGCGGCTCACTGCCGCGGGTACGGAGACGCTGCTGAGCCTGAACGCCCCCATCCCCGGCACGAACCCGCTCTCCGGCCGCCCGATTCGGACGATCTGGTCGCAACTACTTTTGCTCGAAGCCGGCGCATCAACCCTGCTGGCGGTCCTGCTGCTCATTGGCGGGATCTTTCTCCTGCGTGGAAGGCCGGTGGGTCGCAAACTCATCACGATCTGGTCGCTCATCAAGTTGCCGATCACGGTTGCCGGCGCTGCGATCCTCGGCTTCACGGTCTTCGAGTGGGTCGCCGTCTTCCAGGCCCAAAGCGCCGCAACCCCACCGCCTGCGGGCGTCTGGGCGTGGTCGACCGCGCTGACCATCGGCGTGGGCGCGATCCTCTGGCCGATCATCGCGCTGGTGGTGCTGAACCGGCAGAGCGTGAAGGCCTATTTCAGCGACGTCGTCTGATGGCGCGGTTTCAAATTATCCATTACGCCCCGTGAACCGCGCACAAGCGGCAGGGCTCAGCAATGGAACTGAACTGAAAACGCCGTAGCGGGTCCATCAAATGCAGAATGACCGACACCCGTTTGGGCGTTCGGTCATTCGTAGGTGATTCGTTATTCGGGCTTCGTCATTCTGCCCGAGCAACGGTCATTTTTGGCGGAAGATGATCCGGCCTTTTGAGAGGTCGTAGGGGGAGAGTTCGACGCGGACGCGGTCGCCGGGGAGGATGCGGATGAAGTGCTTGCGCATTTTGCCCGACACGATGCCCAGGATTTCCTTGTCACTGCCGTCCAGCTTCAGCTTGAACATGGCGTTCGGCAGGGCAAGGGTTACGGTCGCTTCAACTTCAATCGGCTCGCTCTTGGCCACGCGGTTTCGTCCTCTGTTGGTTTAACTCGAATGAAGAGGAAATGGTACGGGAACGGGCGGAAATGTCCACCCACCCGGCCGCAGCATGTTTTTTCAGGGTGCGTGACCGTTTACGCGGCCCATCCAAAGTCGGGGCATACAACTGGTTGTGGAACGCGGTTTCCTCGCTCAGCCACGCGGCCCGTAATGCGAGGATCGAAATCGTCCTTCGTGGTACCGCCTGAAAGACCAGACGACGATCTGGATCATCACCGAGGCGGACCGCTCGTTGACGTGTGTTTTTCTGCCGGAGCCGTACGAGCGAATCGGTATCGAAGATCGCGGAACATGCGCACCAAAATGCGCACCAGCAGCCGGCGGCAATAAGGGGGATGTGCGGCAAGGAGCGGCAACAAAACCGCGTTATTTCGAAAACACGCGGGATCCCTAGGAAACCTGAAGGAATTAGTGGGCGACGAGGGATTCGAAGCATTGCCGAGTTCAAAAAACCACAGGAAATTCATTAATTTCAGAGGACGCGGCGCAATATGCGGCGCACCTGTGAAATCGTTTTGCTTCCCGTCGTTGCCGCAGTTTTCGATCGCGACAGGACCGTTCAGCCCACGCGTCTCGATGCATAGGTTGACAAATGAGTTGCACATAAACACGAGAGCAATGCCGCCAGATACACAGTTTTTTTGCACCCAACACTTCGACGCCGCTGTGATCCTTTTCGCCAAAGCACGTGAATCGATTACAATGGCTTTTGTAGATTGTAGGGAGGTTGGGCATCCATGATCACCATAACTCTTCCATTGGCAAATGCTCCGGAATCGCTGCTCGCGGCCAACCAACTTATACGTGACATCGAAACGCATGTTTCGAATCCGCTCGCAACTGCAACTGCGGTCAACGCGCTTGCTGGGAGAGCACGCGTCATCCTGATAAACCTTCTCGGTGAAGTTGGCGCACTCGAGCAGAGGCTTGGCGGATGGCTGCAATCGCGGGAATGTATGCAAGGTTGGCTTTTATTCATTTGTTGGTAGTCGGCATGCAATCGGGGTTCTTCCCCAACTTTGATGATCGGCGCGCGAACCGGGTGCAGTGCCTGTGGCACATCCTCACGGGCCGGAGGCCAGGACTCGGATTCTCAGCAGGTCGAAGTTCGCTCGGCCATACATCTTTCGCTTAATCAATTTCAATCGGTTGACATGTCCCTCCGTTCTGCCGTTGCTGTAGGGGTGTTCAACGGCCGCGGAGACTTCAGGCCAGTCGCGGTCGATCCCCCTGGCAAATGACCGCAGCTCCTGCGGCATCGTTTCGACCTGAACCTGTGTCTTCCAC
>JBBQQZ010000301.1:0-4898 GCA_038215325.1 Tepidisphaerales bacterium
TTGCTGCGGGCGGGCGTGCGGGTGACGACCGTCGACGTGCCCGTCCCTGTGCCTGTCCCCGGAGCGGCGACTGGCGTGAATTGCACGATGTCGGTCGTCGCGTTGTAGACCACCGCCGTACCCGTGCCGGAAACGATCATGTCGGCGATGTCGAACTGTCCGACCGAGTTGGTCACAGTGACGTTCATCGACGTGGTGCTCTCGATATTGATCAGCACCACGCCGCCGGATTCCCGCACGCCGTAGGGCGTGAGGGTGAGTTGGCCTCGGACGGTGCTTGTGGTGGTGCCGCCGGTGCCTGTCGTGGTGGTCACGACATTGGTCGGCGCGAAAATTGCGTTGGCACCCGAGTCGTCCGTGAGCGTGATGCTCCGGCCGGTCGGAACGGTCACGTCGGTATTGAGGATCAGGCCGAAGAAGAAATCGCGATAAACGGTGCCCCCGACGCGAACGTACTTGACGTTGCCGCCCAGGCCCGTGAAGAGCCCCGGGCCGCCGGTGAGGGCACTGCCGAAGTCGCCGGTGACGTCGATCAGATCGATGCGACCGTCTTCGCCTCTGTTATCGGCATTGGCGATGAACAGCGGCGCGCCGGGGATTTCGGCGGCAACCACGGTGCCGATCGCGCGGTTGGCAACCAGGTTGCCGATCATGTCGCCACCGGCTTCGACGCGCTGATAGTCAAATCCGACCGCGTAACCCGGGATGGGCTGGTCGATCGAAACCGACGACTGATTGATATTCAGCAGACCCGCCGACAACACGTTGCCCACCGTGCCGCGGGGCACGATGAGGTCGGGCGCAAGCTCCGAATCCGCGTCGCCGATCGACGCGCCTTCCAGCGCGCGGAAGTTGCCGCGCAGGACCGTATACGGCGACATGAAGCTCGCCAGGATCGCGCCGGCGCTATTCCACGCGCCCAGGTCGCCGGTGCGCACGCTGACGCCCATGCCCTGCTCCACCAGCAGCGAATCGCCGCCGATGCGAGCCCCGCCCAGCCCGACATTGCCGTATTCGCTGATGCTCAGCGTGTACGGAGCCAAACCGATCTCCGACGGGATGTCGCCCGCGAAGCTGGTGTCGCCAGCGGTGACGACCGCGAGTTGATACGTGCCGGGCAGGTCTGCGGTGATCTGGAAGAACTGGCCGCTGGTCGAGTTCGTCCCCTCGGACAAGTCGCTGGCGACGACGCGACCGAGCGGATCGTACACGCCCAGGTTGGTGAACCCGAGGCTGTCCAGCCGCAGCGTGACCGTCTGGCCAGCAATCAGCGGGAGCGAGTAGAAGTCGATGTTGTCGCCGTTTTCGGTGTCGAGTTGACCCGTGAAATCCAGCGACTGCTGGAAGCCGGTAATCGTGCTGCCGTGCGACGACCCGTACTGACGCGACGTGAGCGCGTCATTCGAGAAGGCCGCGAGGGAGATATTGCCGTCAAGGAACGCGTCGCCAGCGGATTCGTCGCCGACGAGGACGTATTCGACCTCAGTGAACGGGGTGATCGGCTTGAGGTTGCCGGAAAAATCGGGGCTGTTGATGACTTCGATGGACGCGAGGAAATCCCCCGCGACCTGCACGTTGCCCATCTGCCCGCCGACGCGAATATCGGCACCCGTGCGGTACGAATACTTTCCAGCCGTGACGCCTTCACCGGCCGTGCCGATATCGCCGGCCACGAGCAGGTTGCGGAAGTCGCCGCCAATGAACAGATTATTCGGGAGCAACGGGGTATCCGTGCCGAACAGCCCGATGGTGTCGCCGAGCAGCAGATCGCCGGCATAAAGGGTGCCCAGCGCCCCACCGACGTACACGCGCCCGGTGACCGTGCCGCCGATCAGGATTTTGTCGAGCGAGACGCCCGGCGCGGTTTCGATGCCCGCGAAGATGCCCCGACTGCCCGGGCGAAACCCGTAGTCGCCGCGGCGAGAGGTGTAGGTGATCGGCAGATCGGCTTCGTCGTCCCCGTCGATGGTATCGATGTCAGTGGTGCGCGCGCCGATGTACACCAGCCCGCCTCCACCAGGCGTGACGCGGATGCGGTCGCCGCCTTCGGAGTCGTTCACCTGGATCGCGCCGACGCTACCCGTGAACGGGTTGATCGTCTCCCGGTCGTCGCTCATCTGCGTGATGATGATCTGCGCATCGGGAGAGGCGTCGGCGACGTAGACGTGGAATAGGTTCGCGCCATCGACGGTATCAAAATCATCCGGATCAGGCGGAGCCGGAACCAAATCGCGCACCACCTGCGTGTTATTGGTTTCACGGATACGCATCGCAATGAACTCGGCGACGATGTCGCCGGTCAACTGGATGCGGATGACGTTCTTATCGGCATCGAGGTAGTCGAACGTGTCTCCGCCTTGCAATGTGGTGAGCATGCGGCGGGGTTCGAGGGTTTCGATACAACTGGAGACGGCGCGGCGAAGAATTGCCGCTTCGCGCGGGGTACGGCCACGGGGCATGATGCGCTTCTCCTCAGCCTCTAGGGTGCATATCAGGTCGTAACTGGGCATTGACCACCACATCAGCGATCAATCGCTAGTCTGCTTGTTATGGACGCCGTGCCCGCCTTGGCTGTTACGCGTTGTGAAGAACGTATTTCGACGCACTTCACTAGACGTTCTGATCGCCATCCGGTTGGTCCGGAAAATTTCCGCCTCTGGCGCCACTCTCACTCCAAGCAACTCGCCCCGTATCTTCATCTTCAGAGGGAAGTCTGTCAACGACTTACCACGTGCGCGACAACCGGAAACGCCCCAACAAGGCCCCCGCGACAAATCATCGCACGAACCGCTCGCGCCCCCCCCCCGTCCTCGCGCCATTCCGCGTTCATGCCGTCAGAACGAGAAGATGGGGTCTGCCAATTTTTCTGACGGCGAGTAGAAGGCCCAAATATCAAGAAACAAGCCACAAACAACCGGCAAACCCAAATGACCAAATTTCAAACTCGTCGTGCGCGCCAGCGTTTGGACCTTTGGCGTTGAACTTTGGAGGTTGTTTGTCCCGTGAGTGCTCTGAACAACCTCAGAAAATCCGCGAACTGTCATCCTGAGGTACTCCGAAGGATCTTGTCGGCAGAAAGAATGCCTACGAACCGCGTGATCGAGTAGATGCTTCGGAATACCTCAGCATGACATTCTGGAGATGACCGGGTTATTCAGAGGTCTCCCTTGTTGCTTGGGCTTGGAGTTTTCCACGCTCCGTGCCGACCGAAAGATTGGCAGACCCAGCCGATGCTTCGGAGTACCTCAGCATGACATTGTGGAGATCAACGGGTATTTTTAAGGGTCTCGGCTATTTGATCAGCCGGAAATCCTGCAAGGTCAGTTTCAGCGCCGCGTCGGCGGCGGTTCTGACGGCGAGATCGGAGTCTTTCTCCAGATCCCGCAGCAAATACTCCGCCGCCGTCTGGTCGGCGACGCGGCCTTCCTGACCACCGACGTTAAACTTGAAACGGCCAAGCTTTAGCGTCGCTTCGACCCGCCACATCCGCTCTTTCATGTGGTCGGCGTCCGTGAAATAGAAGATGTCGCCGGCGTGCCGGGCGACCAACCGGTCCGCCTGACCGGTCCCGCCCACCGCGTTCACGACCTTCCACATCTTCTCAAGCTGAGACGTCATATCCTTCGTCCCGGCGACGAAACTCTCGATCGTTTCAACCCGCTTATCGTCCTTTTCTTTCAAGGCGAGCAACTTCAGCATCTCCGCGCCCCCGTTCATCAGGCCAATGCCCTTGAACGCTTCCATGAAAATCACGCGTTCGGCAAACAGCTTCGCGCCCAGCGCAAAAGACGCTTGGAAATGGCGTTGGGCTTCCTTCGTATTTCCGGCGGCGTTGTGGAGCAGCCCGATCCGCTCGACCGCCCGACCCGCAAGGTCGATCGCCACCAGGTCCGGCGGGGCCGCGTAGTCAAAATACCCGATATTCGTCGCAGGCTTCTGCATCAGGATCGACGCGGTCGACAACTGCGTCGCCTCCAGAATCGCCGCCACCCCCGCCAGCGATTTCGCGTCCGCCAGCGTCCCTCGCTCGATGAATTTCTCGTATTTCGGCATGTTCGCGAGCACGTCGTCGATCGCCTTGCGGTACATCGGACCCGCATCGCCAGGCGACGCCATCGACACGATCGTGCCCGGCGACACGTCCAGCACCAAGGACGCCAGGTTCTTCTCGTCCGTGCCGAAACGCGTCGGTGCGCTCGTCTTATTCACCGTCACGTGAACGACATAAGCACCGCCCATGATGCACACGAACAGCACCCCGGCGATGATCCAGCCAGCTACATTGCCCCACATGCGCGTTGCCTCCGAAAACCCGGTATGATCTCCGGGCGAACATGGTAATCTAAAATATGAAGAATGTGTTAGCACTCGTGAAAATCGACCCTGACGGCTATATTGCTCCGCCACACACATACGAGGGACCAGCCAATGGACAAACTGAAGGTGACAACCGAAGAGAGCAATGGCGTTACGATCGTCCGCGTAAGCGGCGAGGCGGACATGCTGTCGACCGAGATCCTCGAACGCGCACTCGACCGCATCACGGTCCAGCGGCCGCCGGTGGTGCTGCTCGACCTGACGGGACTGACATTCCTCACCAGCCTCGGCATGGGGGCGCTCGCCCGATTCAGCCACTCCGTCAAACGCAACGGCCAGGTGCGGCTCCACGTCCCGCCCGGACACGTCCGCGACGTGCTGCACCGCAGCCGGGTGATCGAACTGTTTGAGCAAGTCGACGCGGTCTGATCAGGTCGGCCAGTCTTCGGCGTCGCGAAGCGCCTCGATCTGAGCAATCGTGTACTTCTTCCCCTTGTTCATCCCCGGACACCCCGTGGTCGCGTGATCCCAGGCCTTCGGGCTGGCGAGCAACCCGTCCCAGAACGGCCAGGTGCGACACT
>JBBQQZ010000302.1:0-4882 GCA_038215325.1 Tepidisphaerales bacterium
CACCGCGCGCGTGAGCCCCGACGCCGGCTCGATCACGTTCGGCACATACCGGCTCCGCTGCTTGATCTCGTCGGCCGCCACGCCCTGCTCCTTCAACCGCAGTTGCAGATCCTGATCGAAGTAGTCGAGCTTGGCGCCCGAATGCTTCTGGTGCTGCGTGAGGTCGTAATCGCCGCGATGGGCGATGCCTTCGAGTTCGCCGAAGTCGGGCGCGGTGAAGGGGTATTTGTATTCGATATCGACCGTCGCCTTCGAGTAGTGCGACAGCTCGCTCTGCTCGTGGTCGCGGAAGATGAGGTTCTCGGGCTTGATCCCGAGTGACAGCCACCATTTCATCCGCTCATTCTTCCAAAACTCATACCATTTCAGCGCTTCGTCCGGCGGACAGAAGAATTCCATCTCCATCTGCTCAAACTCACGGCTGCGGAAAATAAAATTGCGCGGCGTGACCTCGTTGCGGAAACTCTTGCCGATCTGCGCGACACCGAACGGCACTTTGACGCGGGTGGTATCAGCAACGTTTTTGAAGTTGAGGAAGATGCCCTGCGCGGTCTCCGGTCGCAGGTAGACGAGGTTTTCCGGCGTCTGCTGGAGACCTGCGTACGAGATCATCATCAGATTGAATTGCTCGGGTTCGCCGAGCGGCCCGCCGCAAAGTACGCAGGGCTCTGGTTCGCCGCGCGTTAGTGCGGCAACGAGAGCTTGCGTTCCCGCAGTCGCCGGGGCAAACATGTCTGCCCATTTATGTGCAGGCAGATTGGGTGCTGACTTCCTGGCCTTGTTTTTTAACCACCGAATGAGCGTGTCGGCATCAGTCTTCTCGCCATTCTCAGTTGCGTTCATTAGCTCGGCGAACCACTTTGAGGTGGTGACGAGGATGTCCCAATAATGATCGGCGCGAACGATGTGCCCACACTTGATGCAACGACGCATCGGATCGGCGAACGTCGCGGTGTGGCCGCTTGCTTCCCACGTTTTCGGGTGCTGAATGATCGAGCTGTCCAGCCCCACCATGTCCACGATTGACCCGTCCGGGCCGATCGGGGGGCATTCGACCATGGCTTTCCACCAGTGGTCGCGGATGTTGTTTTTGAGCAGCACGCCGAGGGGTCCGTAATCCCAGAAGCCGCGGAGGCCGCCGTAGATTTCGCTGGATTGGTAGACGAAGCCGCGGCGTTTAGCGAGGGAAACGATCGCTTCCATGACGCTCGTGACGGGGGCTGGAGTGCTCATAGACGGTCCAAAAAAAAGACAGGAGCCAGGACACAGAATACAGGAGAACCGCATGGCGGCGCCATCTCCTGTCTACTGTTTCCTGACTCCTGTCTCCGGGTGAGTCAGTTTGCGAAAGGGCCGGCGCGTTGAATTACGCCTTCGTACCGGCACCGGCGGGCTTGGCCTTGAGCTGGTTCAGCTGCTTGGTCAGGCGCGACCGCTTGCGGGCGGCGGTGTTGCGGTGGATGGTCGACTTGGTCTTCACGCGATCGAGCGTGCTGACCAGTTCGTTCAGCGTCTTTTCCGCAGTCGAGACGTCACCCTTCAAAACCGCGGCGGAAAACGCCTTCGTGTCGGTCTTCAGGATTTCCTTGCGGGCGCGATTGCGGGCGCGACGCTTTTCGGTCTGACGGATACGCTTCTTAGCAGACAATGAATGAGCCACGATCAATTCCTCGTTCGGTACCTATTCGGTTTAGAGCCGGGCAATGATACGGATTCTCCAGACGATGTCAAAGCAGCGTTTCCACCGCTTTAAGGCTTTTTGCATCAAGCTGTTCCAGACGGGGCAGGGCGTAGATGTTTCCCTCCACATCCTTGATGCTAAATCGCCCGTCCGGGAGGAACCGGATGTCCTCCCGCTCCTGCACGCGGAAGCTCAGCGGCCCGCGGTCGGAATCGACGAACCACTGCTGATACCCGAAGTCCATGTTGACCCGATCCACCCGCTGGATGACCGGGATAAACGAGTTGGCGGCCAGCCAGTCGTCCACCACCTTCCGCTGGTCGGCGGGCAGGTCGCTCAGACGCTCGATCAACGTCTGTTCCTTGCCCTTTTCATCACGCACGGAGATGTACTCGGCTTCGTTGCTCCAGGGAAAAGATCGACGCAGGCGAACGTCCTTGAGGTCGTCCTGGCCTTCGCGTTTGAGGGTGAGCGTGCCGTCGGATTCGAGTTCGAGCATGGTCAGACCTGTCCTTCGCGCTGGCGGCAGTAATCGACGTACATCGTCCCCGCCGGCCTGCCACCGGAGAGCTTGACCAGCGAATTCAGCTGGCCGCGATGGTAATTGGCATGGTCGAAGCAGTGATTGATCAACTGCCACAGCACGCCCGAATGCGGCACATTATTTCTGAAGTATTCGACCCGATTCTCCAGCGATTCGTCGGTCTGCTTCGCAACGAAACTGTGCAGCTCCGCATGAACGTCCGCCCAGCGCTGCCGGATCGCGCCCAGCGTCATGAGATCCTCCGGCGTTACAAACTTCCGCGTCGAATCCCCCTGCCACCGCCCCACCCAGATGTGCTGAGCGCCGAGCATGTGCAGGAGCGTTTTATGAACCGTCCCGAAGCTGAACCCAAACTCGCGATGATACGCCTCCAACTTCACCGTGCCGGCGGCTTCGAGGGAGAGATCGTCGGCCCATTTGATGTAGTCGAATTGTTGGATGAGGTATTCAAGTAACTGCATACGGACCAACCGCAGGTTACGCAGTTGACGCAGATTCTCTCGTTCTTGATCTGCGTGAGCTGCGTAATCTGCGGTTCCTTTCTTCTATTTAATGGCAATCCGCCGATTCATCTCCATCTGCGTATTGTAAAGCTTCGCATACACGCCGTCCGGCTTGGCGAGCAGTTCCGGGTGCGTGCCTTCCTCGGCGATCTTGCCCTTGTCCAGCACCAGCAACCTGCTGGCCTGCTGGAGCGTGGAAAGCCGGTGCGCGATCGCGATCGTCGTCCGGCCCGTGACGAGGCGGTCCATGGCCTCCTGGATCTGGCGCTCCGTTTCAGTATCCAGCGAGCTGGTCGCCTCATCCAGGATGAGCACGCGCGGGTTGTGCAAGATCGCGCGGGCGATCGAAATTCGCTGGCGTTCCCCGCCGGAGAGCGATTGTCCGCGCTCGCCGACCATCGTGTCGTAGCCGTCAGGGAAGCCGACGACAAAATCGTGCGCGTTCGCCGCCCTCGCCGCCTCGATCACTTCGCGGTCGCTCGCGTCGGGCCTGCCATAACGAATGTTCTCCGAGATCGTGCCGTGGAACAGGTACGGCTCCTGCAATACCACGCCGATCTGCTGGCGAAGCCACTGCACGTCGTAATCGCGAACGTCCACGCCGTCGATCAGGATCTGTCCGTCGGTGACGTCGTAGAACCGGCAGATCAGATTCACGAACGTGCTCTTGCCGGCCCCGGAGTGCCCGCACAGCCCGATCATCTGGCCGGGCTCGATCGTGATGCTCACGTCGTTCAGCGCCGGTTGCGCTCCTTCGTAACTGAATCCGACATTGCGGAACTCCACCCGCCCTTCCATGCGGTCCTTCTTGACCGCGCCCGTCCGCGTATACACCTCCGGCGGCGTATCCAGCACTTCAAAAACGCGCTGCGCGCTCGAGGCCGCCCGGGTCACCATTCTGGCGCTGTTCGCCAGCGAGTTGATCGGCCCGAAGAACATGCCGACGTAAAACGTGAACGCAAAAAGCGTCCCCACCGAGTTCGAATCGCTCGGGTTGGTGATGACGAAATACCCGCCCACCACCCAGATCAGGAGCATGCTCAGCCGCATGATCGTGCTGACCATCGGCTGGAGACGTACCCACATCCGGTTCACTTCCTGCTCCTTGTCGGTGTAGATGATGTTGCGCTTCGAGAACCGCGCGATTTCGCGGTCTTCGGACGCGAACGCCTTCACCACCTTCACACCGCTCATCGCATCTCCGACGACCGCGCTCATGCGGCTCCAGTACGTCCAAAGCCTGCCGAACATCCGGTGCATCATCCGGCCGCGCCACCAGGTCACTAGCGCGATGAACGGCAAAGGAGACAGCGCGATCAGCGCCAGCAGCCAGTTCATGTAGAACATCATGCCGATCGTCACCACGATCATCAGCAGGTCGCGGATCACGTCCACCGATCCGAACACGATAAAATCCCACAGCCGTTCGGTGTCGTTCGTCACACGCGTGATCAAACTGCCCGTGCGACGCTTCGCAAAAAACCGCAGCGACAACTGCTGAAGATGCGCGTAAACCGAATGCCGTAGATCTCGCGTGACGCTGGTTCCGACGACCGTCAAAATCGCCGCCCGTCCGCCGCCGATGACCTCGCTGAAGATGATCACCAGCGCGAACGCCCCGGCCCAGAAGGCGAGGTTGCTCAGTCGGTCGGACGTCGCCAGCACCACGCCGGCGTGCGATCCGATGATCCCGTCGTCGATCAAATGCCGATTCACCACGCCAGTCATCGCGGTGAATCCGGATTGCAGGAATGTCAGCACCAGCGCGCTCAGCAGCATGAATCGATAATCTTTGGCGACATCGAGCAGTCGCCAGAGGATCGTGCGGCTTTGCGAGCATCGCGGGCAAACCCGGTCGGCATAGCTCGGGATGATGTGGCCGCACTTGGGGCATTTCAGTTGGGCCTCGGCCTCACGTTCGATGCGTTCCAGCCAGTCGGGGCGCTCGTCCTTCGGCTTGCCTTCCTTATCCGGCAGCATCCGAGCCAGATGCCGGTGCAGGCGAACCGCGTCGCGACGGAACCGCCGGGAATAACGGTAATCACGCGTGCCGGCGTCGGTGGTCACCACCAGCCGGTCCATCCCCAGCCCCTCGGCAATCTTGGCGTTCTTAATCTGCTCGACCGGCGTGCTCTGCTTCTGGCCATCCTCGAC
>JBBQQZ010000303.1:0-4863 GCA_038215325.1 Tepidisphaerales bacterium
GGCGCGGCGATCATTCTGCCTATCCCGTCGCCTCCCTCCGCTATCTTACTGTAGACGCGGACCGGTGGTTCTATATTGGTGGAAGCTTGTGGAACCAGTGGAAGACGCTGACGCAGGGGTCGCGTTTCATGCAAATCGCAGTACCGTTGCCTTGACCAACAAAGAGTTATCCTATGCCGAATGCGACTACAGCGTCGATCCTATTTCCTGTGATGTCGCTAATATTGGCGGGCGCATCTTGTAACCGCGCGCCACCCCCTCCACGTGCGCTTGTATGGGACTTGTCGAATGACAATCAGTTGGCGCGGGTCGGTTGGCCCGCAGGGCTTAAAGAGCACGTGTGGTATGTCGATGGACCGGGGACCATCCGGTTAATCACGCCGTGCGGGCGCGATGCCAGTATGCCGTATTGGTTTGCGCAGGTTTGGAAGGTCGATAACGTCCGGACTGTGTGTATTATGCTGCCTCCAACCACGGTAGAGGAAGCACACGCCGAGGCAATTCGCCTGGCGGACCAGTGGGAGATCCTGGACCGGCGTGGGATCGATGATTTCCTTTCGACACGCGGCAAGCGCATCTTGTCGGGATCTAGCGGCAACGCGCAGGGAGCTACCATGATGGACGGCATACCCCCGAGGGCGATCGAAATTCGACACGTTTTCGCCAGCGAAAGGGACCAATGGCAGGTCACTCTCGCCGTCGGCTTTCCCGATCACCTCTACGCGAAGCCGGCCTCGGTGCCCGCAACGCAGAGCCGTCCCTAGCGTTGGCATCCTCGCCATCAAGCCGTGATCGGTTCTTGCTTGATCAACTGTCCCGCTTTACGAAGATTGCAAAGCCGTGGCCATAGGACCTCGAGGTATCAGTGACCAATAAGATGATCTGGGCAAACTGGGCCTTGACGACGACGCTACTCGTCGGGGCGGTCATGTCATGTGATCGCGCGCCTGCGCCTCCGCAGACGCGTGTGTGGGATTTGTCCAAGGACAACCAAGTATCGCGTGTTGGCTGGCCCGCCAGCGATGCAGACGACTTGTAGTACGTTGACGGCCCCGGCACGATACGGTTAAAAATCCGAGGTGGATTGGAGGGCGAGATTCACTATTGGTTTGCGCAAGTGAAGCGCGAGGGCGGGCGTATTCGCACAGTCCGAATCATGTTGCCGCCCGGCAACACGAAGCAGGTGTACGCTGACGCCACCAAACTCGCCGACGATTGGCAGTTCATAAACTGAAGCGGACTCGAGTTATTCTTGGAGCGCGGGGATCGACTCATCGGCCAAACCCACGCCACAGCGGGACTGGGACTGCACGATGTGCCCCAACCCCGGCTTATCGAAGTTCGTGCGAGCTTTGCAGGCGCAGAAACGCCTTAGTACGCGTTGTTAGCTATGGGCTTCGTAACCGATTTTGGCCCGGACGACACCGGAACCCCGACGACAACTCAGGCGGTGACAAAACCTGCACCGATCCGAGCGGGAAAGGTCCACATTTTGAGGTGACTGTTTTTCCTACCCATTGTAGGCGATCGGAGCCCGGAAACCGTGTTGGTTCTCGTTCGCGCCGTCGCGGGGTCGTTTCAAAGAAAAATCCGGCGGCGCTGCGCGATTGTCGTGACAAATGCGCAGCGCGGGGGTCTATGTGGAGAGATGCTGCGCGCGTGCAGTTCGCGCGTGGCGGGTTCTTTGAAAAGTGAAGAGCGGGCTGGGTCAGATATGTGGGCGCGGATGTAGCGTGTTGCGCTGCTTTTTCGACCCTCGAAATTGTAAGTGATGGCCGGCCAGCAGTTACGATTTTGGGGGGATGTAGCAAATGTAGCACGCGCGCAAATTTGAAGCCTTGGGTTCGTCGGGTTTGTCGGGTTTTGTCACTTCGGTTGAGTGCGGTCGATCGGCACGGTGAGGGGGGCAGCGGTTGCGCAACGCGAAGCGGAGCGCTCAGGCGTGCTGAGCGCTCCGCTTTGCGTCGCGGCGAACCGGGTTCGGTTACGCCGCCGTACGCATGGCTTGACGGGGGGAGATGACGATCGCGCGGATGGGCGCGGGCGTTTCCTCGGCGGCTTCCTGCACCACCGGCTGCGCGGCGCGGCGGTAGTCGAAGAAGACCTTGAGGCGAAGGAAGTGCTTTTCCATCGCGTGATAGCAGACCCAGGCGATCGCCCAGGAGCAGATAATCGCCAGCACCGCATGGATCACGATCGCGGCCGGGTAGGAGCCGGTCAGTTTGACCAGATCGTTCCAGCCGAACAGCTTGGTGTACGCCGGGGCGAAGAACATGTGCGTGACGTACAGACCGTAGCTGTACTTGCCCAGGCTGGTCAGCACCGGGTTCGCCACCGCACGGGTGATGATCGCACCGGGTTTCAGTTGCGACGCCGCCAGCACCATCCACGCGCTGACCAGTGCGAGCAGGGAGTAGCCGAAGACCGTCGTCAGCAGATCATCCCGGTTGAATCGGCCGTAGTGGGCAACCAGGACCACCAGGCCTGTCACCGAACCCAGCGCGAGGATGCGGAAGTGCATCACCCACCTGGCGATCTTGGACGGGTCCATGATCAGCACCGACAGCAGCGCACCGAAGGCGAGCGAATCGACGCGGCAAGGCGTGAGGACGTAGGGCACGACCGAATCGAATCCCGCCAGCATGAGCATGCCGCGCAGGATCGGGGCACCGAGGATGCAGACGAGGCAGACCTTGATGAGGTTCGTCCGTGACGACACGAACCACACCACCAGCGGCCAGACCAGGTAAAAGTGCTCTTCCACCGCCAGCGACCAGAAGTGATTCACCGCGCCCCATCTTTCGCCGACGATGGCGATCTTGATGTTGGTCCCGTAAAGCCATAGCCAGCTTTGGCCGTCGATCATCGTGGGCAAGTCTTTGGTGATCTTGCCGAAGTAAGTGGCGATGGACTGCTGAAGCATGGGCATTTGCATCAGCACCGGCACCGCCAGCAGCAGCACCGTGAGCGCGATGTAGTAGACCGGGAAAATCCGCAAGGTCCGACGGGCGTAGAAGTTAAGGAAGTAGTCCTCGCCGTTTCTTGTTTTCAGAAGAATTGCGGTAATGAGAAAGCCGGACAGCACGAAGAACAGGTCCACGCCGATCCAACCGAGGTGGGCCGTCTCCAGCATCCTGCGGGCCAGGTGATTGCCGCTGACCATCGGGGTAAAGTGATGGACCAGCACCAGGAGGATCGCGATTCCGCGCACGCCGTCGATGGCGGGCATATGCATCAACGCCGATCCGTTGCCTGTGTCAGGGGGCGAGGTTCGCTTCAACGTCTGCTGTGGAGTCATGGTAACTGCCTTTAACCGGCGCCGTCCCTCGGTTCACTCGAACACCTGGCGTCCTCGGTCTAAACTTGTTGGAAGTATCGGATGGACCGATAACAATGGTTGAGGCAAAAAATGCATGTGACGTTCTGCTCCATCGCGGCGGTTCTCCTGGGTGCGGCGATGGCGCGCGCGCAGGTCGAGGGCTTTGAAGTACGAAGTGGCTACACGGTGTCGCTAGCGGCAGAAAACTTCGGTCCGGCTCGGTTTCTGGAGTTCGACGACAAGGGAACGCTCTTCGTCTCTCAACCGCAAAGTGGCAAAATAATCTCGCTGACCGACAAGGACGCCGACGGGCTTTACGAAACAAAGGTGGAGTTCCTGACGGGCTACAAGCAGGTGCATTCGATGAATTTTGCCCCTGACGACAAGGGCGGCTGGCTCTACGCCACCAGCGCCGCAGATGGATCGTGCAAACGCGCCCGCGATACCAACGGCGACGGCAAGGCGGACGACATCGAAGATTTCCTCCCCCCAAATTCCGTCCCCGGCGGAGGTGGGCACGCGTTCAGGGGCATCTGCGTTACCCCGCAGTTCGTCTATATCTCCGTCTCCGACCCCACGAACATGACCGATGACTACCCCAGCGACCGCAAATGCGTCTACCGATTTGACCGGGACGGCAAAAACCGCATGCAGTTTGCGACCGGCATCCGAAACACCGAAAAGCTGCAATTGCGCCCCGGAACCGACGAGCTCTGGGGCATCGACCACGGTTCCGACAACTTCGGCAAGCTCTACGGGGAAACCAAGGGGAAGCAGCCGATCACCGATTTGCTGCCGGGGGAGGAGTTAAACCATTTTGTCGAGGGCGCGTTTTACGGGCACCCGTTCCTGTCGAACAATCGGATCGTTCGCCCGGAATACGCCCAGCGGCCCGACCTGATCGATCTGGCCGCCAAAACTACCGCGCCGGCGTGGACCTTCGGGGCGCACTGGGCCGGGAATGGGTTTACGTTCCTCGAAAAAGACTATTTCCCCGACCACAAAGGCGACCTGATCGCGGCGTTTCACGGGTCGTGGAACAGCACGATCCGGGTCGGCTATCGCGTCGAACGCGTGCTTTTCGACAAGCAGACCGGCAAACCCTACGGCAGCCTGCAACTCGTCGGCACGCTCGGCCCGGACCCGCAGAAACCGCTCGCGCGCCCGGTCGATTGCGTCGAAGCCCCGGACGGCACGATCCTGTTCAGTTGCGATCGAACCAACAAGATCTACCGCATCAGCAAGGCGGCTAAATGAGCGGCATGAAAGAGGCGATTGGCGTCCTAATTTGTGTAGGGATATTGAGTTACGTTTTGATTACACAATTCAACCAGGTGCCGGTCGAGCACGTGCTGCCGGTCGTGGCGTTCGAGGCAACCGCGCCGGAAACCGATGGGCCGGTCAGCTATTTCGTGAACAACTGCTCCCGTTGCCACGGACCTGCCGACAACGCCTACGCCGAGTTCACCAAACCGCGTCGCGGCGAGGAGATGAAGAAGTTCATCGTCCTCATGGCAGACGGGCCGGCGCTGGCGCCGATCGAT
>JBBQQZ010000304.1:0-4862 GCA_038215325.1 Tepidisphaerales bacterium
CGTCGCTCACGGCTTCATCAAAACAGCCGCCGTCTCCTTCACCAAGATCGCAAACGACATCCGCCTCCTCGCTTCCGGCCCACGGTGTGGCATTGGAGAACTGATCATCCCCGCCATTCAGCCCGGTTCGTCGATCATGCCCGGCAAGGAGAATCCGGTGATCTGCGAGAGCGTCATGCAGGTGGCGTGCCGGGTGATCGGCAACGACGCGACGATCACCACGGCCGGGCTGGGTGGGGTGGGGTCGATCTTTGAATTGAACGTGGCGATGCCGGTCATCATTGATGCGTTCCTGGAATCGGTGAACCTTCTGACGAACGTCACCAACGTCTTCGTCGACAAATTGCTGAGCGGTTTGAAGGTGAACGAAGCGCGATGTGCGGAGTTGGTCGAGTTGAGCTTGATGAACGTCACCGCGCTGGTGCCCGTGATCGGCTACGAGCAGGCGGCCAAGGTGGCGAAGCAGGCGATGGCGGAGGGGAAGACGATCCGGCAGATCGCGCGGGAGCTGAAACTGGTCGATGACACGACGCTCGATAAATTGCTCGACTACGACGCGATGACCCGGCCGGGCTAATTCTCCCTCTCCCGCGCGTACGTGGGGGAGAGGGGCGACACGCTTTCGATTCTGTCCGTGCGCGTGGCTTGACCTAACGCGCACCGCTACTGCGGTGCGCGTCTTCGTCTGAATTTTCCGACGTGGAAGACGCGCAGGTCGTAGACCTACGGCTACGGGCGCACGGACGAAAAGGGATGCGTACAACGCACCAAAAGAGAGACGCCCGGCTCACTTGCGTGAGCCGGGCGTCAGAGCCTGCGAATCCTTTCGCAACTTCCATGCACGATGGCGACCGTGTTTCCAACTTCGATCGGTAACGCAGACTTTGCTACGCCACGTTTATTTCGTTTTCAGACTCCGCGACCCGCAGCTTCGCGGATCAAGTGTTCAGCCATTCTTCTAAAAAATCCGCCAGTCCGTCGTCGGCGTTCGAGCCGATCGTTCGTTTGGCGACGTTCTTCACATCCGTGCGGGCGTTGCCCATCGCGATGCCGAACTTTGATTGTTCGATCATCGCCAGGTCGTTCATGTCGTCGCCGATCGCGACGATCCGCTCGTGCGATACGCCGTGGTGGTCGGCCACGCGCTTCAGGCCGAGCCACTTGTTCACCAGCGGGTCGAACATCTCGATGATTTCGACCCCGTCGCTGGCGACCACGATGCCGTGAACGTAAGCCCGTCTGCCGAAATCCTTTTCGACCACCGCCATCAGCTCGGCGGCGGGGGCGTAGTCGAGGACGGTGCTCACCCGCAACGTGTGCGTGTGATCTTCGTCCGCCAGCTTTGGCCGCTGCTCCAGAATCTGGCCTGAGAGCGTCAGCCAACTGCTGAGCGATTCGTGTACGTTTCGTCCTTCGGACACGAGGTAGTCGAGGCCCGCATGCTGCCGGTCCTGTAAGGCGACTGCGGCATGACCAAGGCTTTCGATCGCGGCACACAGTTCGCCGGCGAGGGTCGGGTCCATCGTTGAGCGGTGGACCGTCTGCCTCACCCGGGTATCGACCACGATCGCGCCGCTCACGAGCACGGCCAGATCATGGTGTCCGACGATTTCAAAGATCTCCCGGGCTTCGATGTAGTTGCGACCTGTCGCAAACGCCACCTTATGCCCGGCCTTCAGGACCGCGTGAATGGCCGCCTTCGTCCGGTCGCTTACCGCGCCGGCGGGGTTCAGCAGCGTCCCGTCCAGGTCAATCCCAAACAGGTACTTCTCGCGTTGCTCGGCCACCACACTTCCTTTCCACATAAAATATCAATCCACCCCAGATTCACAATTTCTACTCGCGCAATCGACGGGTTATCCACAATCTGTCGTATCCGGCTGGTTCTGGAGTGCTAACCCTTGGGGTCTGCACGCCCAACCCATGATCCGACCACCATCAGCGGCAAGAGGCGTCCGACGACCATCAGCACGCTCAAAATCACCAATCCCGACCCCGTGACGGCCACCGATCCTTGCGACAATCCGACGTTGCTCACGCTCCCCGCCACCAGCATCACGGCGCGTTCGGGTGCCAGGGAGGGCTCGGTTTGCAATAGCAGCACCATCGCCAGGAGCACGATGACGCCTTCGATCGCGATCCAGAAGACGATTCTGGGCAACAGGTTACGGCCAATCGTCGCGGCCCACGCGAAACCGAATGCGCCGGTGGTCCCCAGCGTGCCGACGCCCGTTAGCGCGAGCGCCATCAAAATCCAGTCGGTCCCGCGGGGCAGTTGCGAAATGGTCTCGCCGGACGCGCCATAGCTCATCGCCGCCGCCACCAGCGCGCTGGCGCGCGGGAGGGTGGGTCGATCGAGCGAACCGAGCAGCGGCGCGATCAGCAGGACACCAACGATGTAAACGCCTGCCGTGACTGCAAATGCGGTCAGCGCATGGCGCGACATGCATTCGCGATGCACCAGCGCCCGCCAGAGTTCCAGAATCGCGACGGTGCCCAATCCGCCGACGAAACTCATCGGCAAAAGGATTACGTGCAGCCAGAGATTCGATGTCTCCCGCACCGCGCCTGCGGTCAGTCCGGCGCCCGCCAGCGCGCCGACGCCGCGCGTGACGGCCGTCAGGAACGATTCATCCACGCGTAATGTCGCCGCGCCGATCAGCGCGCTGAATCCGATCATCACCAGCGCCGTCACCGCGATCTGCCGATCCGTGTGCCGTGCCCCGATCAACCGCGCCACCAGCACACCGCCGCCGATGAGGCTCAGGCACAGGCCGCTGAGGATCTGCATGAGGAAGACGAGCCGCGGCATGAATGCAAAGTCATCCGGCATCGCAAACGCCTGCGTAAACCCCGTGAGCGTACTCGCATTGACGGCCGTAAAAAGCGCCCGATCCGCGCCCAGCGCGTTAGCGGCGCGAAGCGCACCGGGCATCTGGTTCATCAGCGCCCCCACACCCAACATCAACACCCACGCCACCGCCAGCCCCCGCACGATCGCAAGGCTGCGCGCGAAAACTTCGGGGTTGGACGGTTCGATTCCCGAACCGCAGGACCGTTCGCTCACTTTTTGTACACCGTCTCCGGGTCGAACACTTTCTTGCCGACGATCTTCCAGTCCTCCCCGGCGGGTTCGAATTCGCGGTAGAAGCAGCTTTCGTAGCCGTCGTGGCAGGCGGCGCCCGATTGTTCGACCGAGAACAAAAGCACGTCCTTATCGCAATCGGTACGGATCGATTTCACCTTCTGAACGTGCCCGGACGATTCGCCTTTCAACCACAGCTTGTTGCGTGACCTCGACCAATAGTGGCAGAAGCCGGTCTCGATGGTCTTATCGACGCTGAGCTGGTTCATGAACGCGAACATCAGGATCTGGCCGGTGGCGTGATCCTGGATGATGGCGGGGATCAGGCCGTTGGCGTCGAATGTGAGACCTTCGAGTTGCGAATTCATAATGAATCTGTTTTCTACACCCCGGCGGAAATGTCAAACCCACCGGCCAGAGGATGCGAAGAACACGCCGCTGGCGTCCACGGTGTGACAAAGGGTCGCATGAGTGTCCGGTGGCGCGAAAATTAACATATCGCAGACTAAACAATAGACATGTGCCCCTGTATAAGAGGGGTCAACACGTCCGATGATCACTTGTTTTTGGGGACTGAGATAATGCGAAAAACGATACTCAAATTGGCAGTGCTGTTTGCAGCGGCCTCGGCGCAGGCGGGTTTGCTTTCGGACCGCTGGGCGACCGTCGATAAATGGGATGCCGCGCTCGCGGCGGCAAAGAAGGCGGATAAGCCGATCGCCATTCTCTACGGCTACGAAGCCGTCAGTTCCTTTTATCACGGGCACGCGATGGACTTCTTCATGGCCGAGCGATCGCTTGAGCCATTCGTCCGTGTCGTCAACTACTGCGAAGACACCAAGGGCCCGGTCCGCAATTTCTTCGGACTCGCCGAGGGAACGAACGGCGCGGTTCCCGAACTCTATCTCGTCGATCCCAAAGACGAACGGCTGATCGGGTTCGTCGACTACCGCAGATCGCAGGATACCGCCAAAATTGCCAAGCAGGTCGCGAGCGTGGTGAAGTGGCGCGCTGGCGTCGACAAGGACATCATCCGCGCCGACCGCGCCGCCGAGCAGGGAAAGTACAAGGAAGCACTTCGCATCCTCAAGGACGTCGCCGAAGAAGACGGAAAAACCAGTAAGGCCGTCGAGACGCAATTGGGTGTCGAATACGACCCAGCACGCAAACCCACCGCCGGCGCACCCAGAAACGTCGGCACCACCGACAAGGACAAACCGAACCCTCCGGTCGCCAACGACAAGGCCGCCGCCGACGACAAGGACGCGAAGAAAGAGGCCAAAGCCACGTTCTTCCCCAACCTGTTTGACACCAAACGCACGGCGTACGCCGAACTGGCCTCCAAGCGCCTGTCCGCCGCAAAAGTCGAACTGGAGCAGAAAGCGTACGCCAAAGCGCGAGCCCAACTCCAGCCCATGCTGACCGACAACAGCGACCTGCCGCAGATCGCCGAGGCCAAGCAGTTGATGGAAACGATCAACGCCGCCGAGAAGGCCGCGCGATCGTCGCCAATGGTGAAATAACGCGATCCGGCAAGCCCGCAGCGACCGAGGCCGGGCACGACCGGGTCGAGACACGCAAGACGTGGGCGACCGGCGATCTCTCCTGGCTGGCCAGGCGTGGGGAGTGGATGAATCTATCGAGCGTGGTCCTGGTCGAGCGAACGCGTCGGGAGAACGCCCAAGCGGAGCCGACGGTGACCCGCAGCTACTATATCAGCAGCCTGAAGAACGCCTCCGCCGAACGCCTGGGCGGGCTCATCCGTGGTCACTGGTCG
>JBBQQZ010000305.1:0-4831 GCA_038215325.1 Tepidisphaerales bacterium
AACTGCAACGACCAACAAAGCCCGTGCTGTTAAGGATGTTGTCCTCGATCCATGAGGAAACCGAACCGCACAAGACGAGGGTCAATCCAGGGCATTTCGAAAAATCCTGATCCCACGCGGTTTTCAAATGACCGGCGAAATCCTTGTCGCCGATGGCCATCCAGGAAATTTCATCCAACAACACCACGACCTTGCCCTTCACCGGCAGTTGGCTTGCCAGAAGTTGGAATGCCGTGGCAACCACCTGGCGCTGAGCGCCCGGCGGGTGGTGGAAGGCAACACCATCGGCCTGCACCGCAGCCCGGTGAAAGGCGCCAGCGTCGAATTTCGCCAGCACCGCCTTTACGTGCCCGGCGACGAACCGCGCCGGATCGACTGGCGCGTGCTCGCGCGATCGGACAGGGCGTTCGTCAAGGAATTCGACGAGGAAACGAACCTTCGCGCGACGATCTTTCTCGATGCCAGCGGATCGATGGGGTACGGTGCCAAGCAGAGCAAGTTCGACTACGCCGTGCGCCTGGTGGCGGGGTTGAGCTACCTGATGCTGGCCCAGACCGAGGCCGCAGGACTCGCCATCGCCCGAGCAGGCGGCGGCGGGGACTACCTCGCGCCGGCGGCGGCGTCGACGCAATTGGCGCGGATCGTCGATCTGCTGGAACGCGCCAACTGCGAAGGCCCCACCGCGCTCGACCGCACCCTCCTCCGCACCGCAGACCGGATGGACCGCCGTTCGCTGGTGATCGTCGTTTCCGATTTTCTCCAGCCAATCGATTCGCTCCGAAAAGGCCTGGCGCGCCTGAACCACGACCGGCACGAACTGGTCCTGGTCCGACTGCTGCATCCGGACGAAATCTCGTTCCCGTTCCGGTCCTGGGCCCGCTTCAAAGGCCTGGAAGGCGAAACCCCCCGCCTTATCGAAGGCCCGGCGGTGCGGAAGATCTACCTGGAGAACTTTAAGAAACATGAAGACCAACTGAAGCAGGCGTGCCGCGCGATGAAGGCGGATCTCCTCACGTGCCCGACCGATCAGCCGCTGCTCAATGCGGTGATGGCGGTGGTGAGGAGGCGAGGATGAACAAGAGAAACTCCAAAGGCGCAAGAAACAGCAAACAAACACGACACAAGAGCCAGGATATAAATGCGCAAAAGTGCGAGCCGTTTGAAGTGAGATATCCGATTCCTTTGTTCCTTACTTCTTGCTCATTGAGATTTCCGACGCCCCAGGCGGAGGAACCATGTTCCTGAACGCCGTCATGCTTGCCGGCATTTCCGCGGCGGTGCTGCCGATCGTGCTGCACCTGCTTAGCCGCGCGCGGTATCGACGTGTCGAGTGGGGCGCGATGATGTTCCTGGAAGACACCGAAACGCGCCAGGTCGATCGCTCGCGCCTCGCACAGTATCTATTGCTGCTGCTCCGCATCCTCGCGATCGCCACGATTGCGACCGCGTTCGCGCGGCCGATCAGCCGGCACGCGTTCGGGCCGTCCGACGGGCAGCGGTTGGCGGCGGCGATCGTGATCGACGCATCGCCTTCGATGACGCACCCGGAGCAAAGCGCCACGCGCCTGGATCTCGCCCGCCGGGCGGCGCTGGGGATATTGGGGCACTTGCGTCGCGGCGACCAGGTGGCGCTGGTGGTGCTGGGTCGTCCCGGCGACCGCGATTCGGGCCTGACCACCGATTTGCAGGACGTCGCCTCCAAGCTCGCCTCGCTCGAAAGCGCGATGTCCGGCGCGGATCAAGCCGACGGCGTTCGCCGCGCCGAGGCGCTGCTGGATGTCGCTGGCGATGTGCCGCGCGAAATCTACCTCGTTGGCGATCGTCAGCAGAGCGCTTGGAAGAATATCGAATCGATCGAGGATAGGTCAAAGAAGCGCACTCGCGTGATCGCGGTGCCGGTGGGATCGACCGAAAACGCCAACGCGTGGATCGATTCGATCCACCTCACCGGCGCGCCCGCGATCGCGGGGCAGCAGGCGGAGATCGAACTGCGCCTCCGCAACGGCGGATCGGTGGCGCGCAGCGATTTGCCGGTGACGATCACGCTGGACGACAAGGAACTGGACGCGACGCGCGTGTACGTTGCCCCCGGCGCGACCGAAGTCGTCCGCCGGCCGATCACGCTGGGCAAGCCGGGGTCGGTGGTGGTGAAGGCGACGATCGGCGCTTCGGGCATGACCAGCGATGACACCGCGCTGCTGGCGATCGACGTCTCCGAGCCGATCCGCGTGACCGTCATCAGCGGCGAGAGCAAGTCGCAACTGGCGACGTCTCCCGCGAAGGATTATTCGGGCGAATCGGACTACCTGCGCTTGGCGCTGACGCCGATCCTGACCGGCAAAAAGCGTGGCGATGACCCGTTCAAATTCCGCGTGCTGAGCGTGGAGGAATGGCCGGAGCTGGAGACGAAGAAGGACCGTGTGGTGGTGCTGTCGGATGTCGGATCGATCGACGCGCCGCGTTTGCGCGCGTTGGAGCAGTTCGTCTTCGCAGGCGGGGGGTTGCTGCTGGCGCCGGGTGCGAAATCAGATTTGAAGGCGTGGAACGATCAGCTCTTCCGCGATGGCCAGGGGCTTGCGCCGGCGGGGATCGAATCGGTGAAGAGCGCGGGGGATGAGGTCGTGCGGCTGATCGGCATCAGCACCGCGCACGAGATCTTCGGCTTCTACGCCGGCCGGCCCGATCCGCTGCCGCCGGTGAGCGTGATAAGGTGGACGAAGCTGTTACCGCAATCTTCAGCCGGCGTGCTGGCGAGTTTGCAGTCAGGCGACCCGCTGCTCGTCCAGAAAAGCTTCGGCCGCGGTCGCGTGGCGGCGATCGCGATCCCGCTTGACGCGGACTGGTCCAACTTCGCCTACAGCAATCTTTACCTGCCGACGATGCAGTCGCTCGTCCGCTGGCTGGGGTCGGCGGGTGTGGCGTACCGCAACGTAGCGCCCGGCGCCGCGATCGAACATACGTTTGAATCCCCGCGCGAGCGCATCGCTACCGTCACGCGACCCGACGGCCGATCCGACCGCGTGCCGATGTCGAGCAGCGGCGGGAGCGGAACCGTCATCTACCCCGACGCCGACGTCCCCGGCCGATACACCCTGCGCGCCCCCGGCAGCCCGGCGGCGGATTTCATCGTGCGCTCCAGCGGCGATGAATCGCAGCTCGATCTGCTCGACGACGACCAGCTCCGCCCACTCGCCGACCCCGCCGGCATCACGCTCGTTGATCCGGACAAACTCGCTGAAGCGGTCGGGCAATCTCGACGATCGACCGAACTGTCGCTCGGATTGCTGGCGCTGGGACTGGCGCTGCTGGGTCTGGAACTGATGCTCGCGCAGCGATCGATCCCGCCTGCGGAGGTGACGAACTGATGCCGCAAATCGCGTGGCAACCCAGTTTCCTTGCCTGGATGGTGCTGATTGGCGTCGTGCTGGCGTCGCTGCACGCCGTCAGCAGTTACACGCGGGCAAAGCACGTGCTGGCCGGTTCGTGGATGCGGGCGTTGATCGTGCTGCGCCTGCTCGCGCTATCTGCGGTGGCAGTGGCGGCGTTTCAGCCGACGTTGTGGATCAAGCTTGCGTCGCCTCGCACGCCGCGGGTGATCGTGATGATGGATTCGTCGCGGAGTATGGGCGTGACCGACCCGAACCGCACCACCGGCGACCTGGTCCGCTTCGCCGAGGCCGTCGGGCAGATTGCGCCCGTGAAGCGCGACGAACCGACGGCTGAACTGCTGACCCGGCTCGGCGAGTTGTTGCCGCACCTTAACGAGTTGAAGAAGACCCGCACCGACACCGCCCAATCCAAAACCGCCGGGCAGCTTGATGCGCAGTCGGGTCAGCGAGAGAGCGAACAGCTCTCGCGGCTGCGCGCGTCGGTCGCGTCGATCGGCGAGTTCGCGAAGCAAAACCCGTCGATCGGCTTCGCCGAGCCGCGCGTGCAGCAGATCGCAGGCTCGCTCGACCCCGGCAAGATCGACGGCGTCCGCGGAATGATCGATCACCTCTCAAGCGACCTGCGCAAGCGCCAGGATTCCGCGGACGAGCAGTTGATCAAGTCCGACCCCGCCGTCGCCGGCGCGGTGGAGAAGCTGCGGCAGCAATCGCGCATCCAACTGGCGAAGCTGGGCGCGGCGCGGGTGTTTCGCGACGTGCAGGGGAAAAGCCAGCCGGTGCTCCAGCAGATGTCGGATACGCTGCGTCCCGAAGCACTGGTGGACCTGGCGGCGGAGGTGTCGCAGACGCCGATCCTGTCTTCGATCCGTCAGACGATCGAGCGCGTCGGCCCGCGCGACGTGCAGGCGATCGTCCTGCTCACGGATGGCCGCTCGACCGAACCCCGCACCGCGATCCCGCCCCTGCTCAGCGCCGCCGGCGTGCCGGTGTTTCCCGTCCTCTGCGCGCCGGTCGATCGGTTGCCTGATGTCCGTGTCGTCGCGCTCGACGTCCCTCCCACCGCGCTGGTCGGTGAATCGATCTCCGCCACCGTGCGCGTGCGCTCGCGCGGCGCGGAAGGGAAGGTGACGAAGGTGACGCTCACGGACGGCGTCACGACCCAGACCCGGTCGATCACGCTCAGCTCCGACGCCGACCTCATCCAGTTCGACATCCCCGCCGGCCAGCCGCCGACGATGAAATTGAAGGCGACTGTCGAGCCGCTCAAAGGCGAAGCGCTCGTCGAGAACAACTCGATCAGCAATGAAGTGACGGTCGTCGATCAGAAAATCAAAGTGATGCTGATCGCCGCTTCGCACGGCTGGGACGTGCAGTACCTTCGGAACATTCTCAGTCGTACGCCGTGGGTGCAGTTGGAGGAACAATCGCTCCGCGGGACTGAG
>JBBQQZ010000306.1:0-4810 GCA_038215325.1 Tepidisphaerales bacterium
TTGGCCAGCGCCTTGGCGGGGTCGCGATCGAAGGCCTTCTTGCAGAACGTCGAGCAGAAGTAGTACGTCTGCTCCTCGTACCCGCTCGTCGGCGTGCGATTCGTGACCTCGATCTCATGCCCCACGCACAGCGGACACGCCGCCGTGATGCCCAGCGACACCTCAGGCGGCTCCACCGCCACCGGCGGATCGGATTCGCCGCAACCGGCGACCAAAATCCCGTAGACCACCCACGCCAGAATCCAAATCAGGTTCGTTCGCATACGTATCCTTCGTCAAAGCCCAGCCATCCACCCCGCCAAGCGTCCCCGGGCGGTTTCCGACGCGCTTCCACGGGGGCGCGCTGCGGCTATGTTTACTCGCCGCAGCACGGGCAGACTGCCGGGACCCATAGCGTCAGCGTCGCGCTGTATTTGGTTGACGTGTACCCTTCTCCGGCGCCGTCATCCGCGTGATGGGCGACAATGAGGTACAAGTTTGCGTCATTGAGATCGAATTGAACGACGCCGTCGCTATCGGTATCGCGTTCGTAGCGTTCGTCGAGCCCTTCCTTGAGCGTCACGCCTTTGGGAATGAAGCTCACACGCGATCCGGCCAGCGGCTGGCCTTTGTAGAGCACTTTCAGCTTGATCCGCTCGCCCGTGCCCATGGGGGTAACGGGGTTCGTCAGCGGCACGATCTCGAAGGCGTGCCCGTACACTTTATCAAAACCGGGATTGTCGCTGGGCGGCTTGTCGAGCGAGGTCGTCGCGACGAAGAACGCTTTGGCGCTCTTGATCGACCGTGTCGGCGCGTAGTTCACCACGCGATCTGACGTCTGCACGATCGTATACAGCCCCACCTTGCCGGCCACGAATCGGGCGGAGTGATAGCCTTCCTTGGCACCCATTCCCTGGTCGGTGAGCGACGGCTTAAGGTCGGTTTTCGCGCCGGCCGGATCGATCACGTCGAGCGTGACGGTGGCGGGATCGACCTTGCCGGCCAGCTTGAAATCGCGGTGCTCATTCCCGTGATTGCCGAGCATCAGGTCGATGTACACCGCGTCGCCGACACGAACAAAGTTGGTGTTGGTCTGCACCCACGTGTCGTGAGCGAGAACGAGAGAGCAGAGACAGAGTAGGACAATCGCGTACTTCATGATGATTTCCCTTTGATGGCGCGTGACGAATGTGTCGTGAAAGGACTTGATCGCGTTTCACGACACACTCATCACGCCGCAGTGCGTTAGTTAAGATCCCAGATCTGATCGACGTAGTCCGCATGGTTCGGGTCCGTGATGCCGTTCCCCCTCCATGTCGCCGAGGGGTAGAACGGCGCGACCATCTTGTGAATTTCGACGTGTCCGTCGGTAAACCCGACGTTGACGGACTGGTTGTTGTGACGCGGTTCCGGCCGAACCGCGTTCGATGCGGTCAGACGACTCGGCGGGAAGCAGTGCGTGATCGTCGACGGCAGCCCGCTGTCGAGCCGGCCACTATCAACTACCGCGACGGTTTCGCTCCATCTACGGATTTTCGTCAGCTTGCGGAAGTTCAGGTTCATGTTGAACCCGTACCCCGTCTGCAACTCCGGGAACTTATTGCTCACGCAATGCCACACCGCGTTGACCGCGATGTCGGCATTGTTCTTACCCTGCTTCAGATACGGATAGAGCAGTTCCTTTCGGTCCTTCGGCGTCGGCCCGCCGAGGTAGCCGACGTACACCTTCTGTTCCTGGGCGTACATCTGCGCCGCGATGCAGATCTGACGAATGTTCGACTGGCAGGCGATCTGCTGCGCCTGTCGCCTCGCCCGGCCCAACGCGGGCAGAACAATCGCGATCAACACCGCGATGATACCAATCACAACAAGTAGCTCGACGAGCGTGAAACCGCTCCGTCCATTCCAATCGGATTTCATGATATGCCTCACCTTGACGCGCAGCGGCGCGCCAACTGACGTCATTCGATGGTTCAGGAAACACCTCAGATGGCGGCAGGCCCATAGGGCCGCCCCAATTTTTCGGTTTACGAGTTCAGGTCAGGCGAAAATCGGAGGGCCGCAGGCGTAGTAGGTGAGGAGGTGCTCTTGCACCGCGCTTTCGATCGGCGCGGGCGGGGGAAGAATTCTTAGCAGGCCCAGTTCCGGGACGTCCAGATCCAGCACCGGCGGGGGCGTGATGCCCAGGGCGTAGTAGCAGACGGCGCAGTTTCGCTTTTGTTGACGGGTGGGCTTTTTCGGTGCGCCCGACGACGTGTCGTCCGGCGCGTCGTCCGTCGAGTCTTCCATCGAGTCGTCCATCGAGCAGCAGCTATGGACTGCCTGCTTGTCGTGGGCGGGCGCGGGCTTGGTCCAACTGACCAGGCCGCGCGTGTGGCCGGGCAGGACAAACAGGAGCCACAGCGCCTGAAAGCCCAGCAATGCGATTTTAATCCATCGAGTGCGCAAGCGTCGTTGACGGTAGAGGCCCGCCGGCGGATATCAAGCGAAATCGCCTGGGATGCGACGAAGCGCCACATCGTTTTACCGCGTCGAAAAACGATGCTCGGTCGTCGTCCGGTAGACATCGCCGGGGCGCAGGATGGTGCTCGGAAAGTTGGGCTGGTTTGGCGAATCGGGGTAATGCTGCGTTTCGAGGCAGAAGCCCGAGTGCTGGGCGTATGCGATGCCGTCGAGGCCGACCGGGCCGCCGTCGAGGAAATTGCTGGTGTAAAGCTGCACGCCGGGCTCGGTCGTCCAGACTTCCATCACGCGTCCGGTCGCCGGTTCGAACACCTCCGCCGCCTGGCGAAGCGTGTCGGCCGGGCCGTCAATGACGAAGTTGAAGTCGTATCCCAGCGGCTTGTTGCCGAGTTGCCGCATGTCCTGCCCGATCGGCTTGGGAGTCGTGAAATCGCTGGGCGTGCCGGCGACGGGTTCGACCTTGCCCGTCGGGATGAGGTTCGGATCGCTCGGCGTGTACCCGGCCGCGAAAAGCCGCAGGACGTGGTCGGTGATACTCGATCGGCCGGCGTCTTTCAGGTTGAAATAGGCATGGTTTGTCAGGTTGATCGGCGTGGCGCGGTCGGTCGTCGCCTCGTACTCGATCCGCCACGCCCCGGCGGTCGTCAGCGTATAAATCACCGACACGTTTACCGTGCCGGGGTAGTTTTCCGTACCCGCGACATCGGTCCAGGTCAGTTTGATCGCCACGCCATCGCGCGACGGGGTCGGCGTCACCGACCACACCCGCCGGTCATAACCGACCTTGCCGCCGTGCAGGTGATGGATGTCGCCGTCGTTTTTGGCGAGTTGGTACGTCTGGCCATCGAGCGCAAAGCGGCCGCTCGCGATCCGGTTCCCGACGCGCCCGATGATCGCCCCGAAGTAAGGCCAAGCCTTCCCAAACACCGTCCCCACGTCCTTCGGGGACAGCAGCACGTTCGCGGGCGTGCCGTCGCGGTCTGGCACGTCCAGCCGCAGCACGATCCCGCCAAGGTTCAACACCTCGGCGCGCAATCCGTTGCCGTTGTCCAACTCCCACCGCTCAACGGACTCACCGGCCGGCGTCTTCCCGAAATCACCCAACTGCCGAACACCTGCTGTCACGCGAAACTCCTTAAAAGGCCAGTCGCGCGATCATCGTCATACGCCGGGTATGTTCAAGCGCAGCGGCGAAATCTTGCCACGCGACAGTCCGTCACACGTTAACCCGAACATCATCCATGAGGACAAACGCTCTTTCACGCCGCCAGACGACGGATGGTCGGATTATCGCTTGAACTGCGACCGCTTCTTCATCGCCTGCTGAAGCAGGGACGGGCAGAGCAGCAGGACCAGCGGGTTGTCGAGGCCTTCCTGCTCCGCCAGTTGCTTGAGTTGGCGCAGTTCCTTGGGCTTCAGGCCCACCTGGCGCGCGAGTTGACGCATGAGTTTCGATGGGTTGTTGACGATCTTGGGCTTGTCGGATTTCTCCGTGCGTCGCCCGATCAGCGACAGCAGCACGACCACGCCAATCAGCCCGATCACGATCAGGATGATGTGGTTCGGATTCACCTTCGCGTCGAGCGTATTGCCCACGCTCTTAAAAACATCTTCGGCGGTGGCGTTGGCGGTGGCGAGGAAGTTGAACATGGGCAGTGCGGAGGACTGAAGATTAAGGTCTGAGTGAACAGCCGCGTGCGTCACTCAGTCCTCAGTCCTCAGCACTCAGTCCTTTCTCTAAGCCGCTCTGGGCGACTGAATCTCAATTGGCATCGGCGGTTTCTGGGCACCGGAGCGTTGGACCATTTCGATGACGTTTTTCAGGATCGACGCGGCATACCTGCGGACCTTCAGGCTCTCATCCGCCTTGGCGAGCCGGCCGACTTCGCTGATCAGTGCCCAAAGTCCGATGTGCCGAAGCGTCCACAACGCGCTGATGCGGTGCTCGCTGCGCGGGTCGCGCAGCATGATCGCCAGTTGTTCCGACGCCATACCCACCTTCATGCGGTGCAACGCCTTGATCGCGTTGGCGCGTTCGCGGTTGTGGGTCGAGCGGGCACGCTCGGTGAGCATCGGGACGTATTCGGTCGAGCGCTTGTTCTCGAGCACTTCGATGGCGTTGGCGCGGACGCGCGGGTCGGTGTCGGCCAGCACGCGCTCGAGGATGTTCGAAGTCGCTTCGCCGGGGATTTCCACCAGCAGCCCAACGGCCTTGGATCGCACGCGAGCGTTCTGGTGCGCGCACAGCCCGACCAGTTGCTCGCGAAACTGGGGCGCTAGTTCCAATTCATGTACGATCTGTAACCCGCGCACACGTTGTTCGACCGTGCCGTTGGTCAGATACCGGCTGATCCGCAGCGGCGCGTCG
>JBBQQZ010000307.1:0-4796 GCA_038215325.1 Tepidisphaerales bacterium
TCCACTTCTTCTTGGCTCCATGGCGTCTTGGCGTTCAATTAAGACCGATGGGATCGCGCGCCCGCTTCACCAGCGAATCAAACCGGAACCCGCTCCACCAGACGATCAGTCCTGTGATCGCGATCTGAAAAATGCTCGCGAGAATCGTGAACCAGACCAGGTAAATCGCCGGCCAGCGGTCGCCGAAAAAGGGGACGGAGAACGTGCTGTGGTAATCTCGGCTTAGCGCATCGTAAAAGCTGCCGCTATTGGACATCCGATCAATGCCCTCGCCCATGTACCAGTAGGGCAGGTAGTAAAGCATCAGTTCCGCCAGTTCCGTGCGGCGCAGTTCCTGGATCGAATACTGAAGCGCTACCAGCCCCAGCGGAACGAGCCCGTAGATCAGGATCGGCAGCATCAGGTTCAGCACGACGGCGGTCGTTACGCGGGTGACGCGGAGGGACAGGTAGCAGCCCGTCGCGATCCACGGCAGGTTAAAGGTGATCGTCGCGATCAGCACGATGATCGTTGAGTAGATCGACAGGATGCCGAAGAGCGTGAAAAGCGAGAAGTGCAGCAGCACGATCGTCCACGGCCAGAAAAGCCGGCGCAGCACGCCGATGAACTTCGCCCACATCACGGTCTGGCCGCTCACGGGCGTGACGATCAGCAGCGTCCATGTGTCGCTTTCTTTCTCGGTCGCGATCGCGGTGGCGCTGAGCACCACGCCCATCAATAGCAGCAGCGTGTGCATCGCGAATGCGTAGCCGATGTGCAGCTCCTCCTGCTGAAGCGCCCGGTGGTCGAAGCTGAAGCAGAGGTACGAGAGCAGCAGCAGGCCGATCGTCGTCACCACCGCGACGACGCGCATCCACCGGCGCGGCAGGAGCGGACGCCGCAGCTCACGCCAGAGCACGGGGTTGTCGCTCACCGTGCGATTCTTCGCGGTTGAAGCGACGACCGGCTCGCGCGGTTTTGCCGGGCGGTCGTCGGCCCGCACGTCACAGGCCGTGGACGGCCCGGTTAAACCGGGAGGCAGTGCTGGCGCGATCGGGATCTTCGTCGCGCCGCCGCCACTGAAATCGCGCCGGCCGATGCGGCGCACGACGATCGCCGCCAGCAGCGTAAGCACGAACGTGAAAAACAACTGCACCGCGATCGCGCTCCACCAATTCACCGCGAACATCCCGCGCGGCGCGACGATCTTGAATATCCCGGTCAGCACAGGGTTCACGATCGTCAATAACTCCAGCCCCCGCATCGCACTGGCCGAGCGGGAGCTGTCGAACATCTGCACCAGTAGCGCGATCGACAGTGTCGGAAACAGCCCGTAAATCAGCCCCAGGAAAATGTACGACAGTAGGATCACCGCCCAGGCCCGCTTGATCCAGCACGACAACAGCAGCCCCATCGCCGCCGACGACATTGCCACGCTCAGCGCCAGCGCCAGCGAGCCGAACATGTCCTCGATCTCCACGCCGCCCAGCAGCCGCACGATCGCCAGCACGGGCAGCGTCAGGCCGATCAGCGTGAGCGCAGTCAGCAGCCGCGAAAACAACTTCCCGCCGACCAGTTGCCACGCGCTGATGGGCGTCATCAGCAACACATCGAACGTGCGGCGCAGGCGTTCCGAGCCGATCGCGGTTGATGTCAGTACCGGGCCGATCAGCATCATCGCGCCGATGCTGAACATGCTGAAGACGCCGAAAAACGTCTTGCCCATTTCCGCCTGCCGCTGCGCCTGCATAACGATGCTGGATTGCGAGTAGCGGTAGCTGTCGTCCATGATGAGCCAGGTCAGTCCGAGCACGCTGAGCAATAGACCCAGATAGCAGAAGCGCAGCGCGTACGATCGTTTTCGCCGCGCCATCTGGCGCAGTTCCTTGCCGAAGATCGGGCCCAAAGGCCACAGGCTTCGGGCGGTCCTCACGAACCAGGACGGCGTTGCTTGAATGCTCGACATGCGATGCTCGACTAAATACCCGATCCATGCCGCGTTGTATGCAATGAACGGCGGCTGACAGTCAGCGTGCGTTCATAGTGTTATACTTCCCGGAATCTGCTTGGCGACGACGCTTCATGAAGATATATTCACTCCCTCGGATTGGTGTTCTGATTCGTCTGAACTGCTTTTTTGACAACCCGGGCCGGATGGATCGCGAGCAAGGCCGCTCGCGGGGTCGGGTGTCTGTATGGAGAACTTCATGCTTTCGTATTGTCGTCGTGTTGGTAAATGGTTCACGGTTTTGGTGATCGAACACTTCGCGGACGACCGCCCATTCCGGCTGCGCCGATTGTCGGCGTTGATGCTGATGCTCGGCTGGGCGCTGTTCGCGGTCGCGTGCGTGCTGAACGTGATGACGCTACAGATTGTCGCGGCCACGCTTTTCACCTCCGGGCTGTTCAGCGTAGGCATCTATGACCGGCGCGACCATCGTCGCAAGCCCGCGCGGCGCGGGTTGTAGCTTGCGCAATGCGTATTTCGTGTTTAGCCCTTGCTGTTTAGCCCGGCCGACCACGGCCGGTCTTACGGGCCGTGGACGGCCCGGCTAAACATGGGACTAAACATGGGACGTCCACAGCCTCCGACGCGTCACTCGACGATCTTTCCCTTAAATGTCCCACCCAGGATTTCCCGGCAGATCGATTCGACGCTCTGCCCGGTCGTCTTTTCACCCGCCGACACGTACGACCGCACCACGCCGCGCTCGTTGGTCGCGACGCGGAAATACCCGCTGTACCAGCCGGGCGATAGCGACACCGATCCCGGATCCAGCTTCACCCCCTTGTTGACGCACGTTCCCTCCAGATCGATTCCGTCCGCGGTCGTCGTGGCGATATCGGCGTGGTCGCGCACGAAGTGGTCGATGACCGTCTTTAGCGCCGCATCGCGTGTCGCATCGTCTGCGAACTGGTAATTGAATTCCCCGCTGGTGACGACCTGATCCTGCATCGCCCACAGCCGATTCATCAACTGCTTGTCCGCGTGGAGCGCCGACGCCATCAGCAGCACGGTGAGCGCGGAGTTTTCTCCCGAGATGACCAGCTCGCCGAGGCGTAGACGGTGATAGTAGTGCCCGCTTTCCTCCGCCGCCGCCAGAGCGCCGATGGTGGTCATGTAGTCCTTGATCTGCGAGTGACCGTTGCGGAAAAGCACGGGCTTGGCTCCCAATTTTCCCCACTCCGCCAGCGCCAACGGCGACACCTTCGGGTCGTACAGCACCGGCGGGGCACCCTTCGATCGGTCGGCGTCCGCGAGGCACGTTTTCAGCACCGGCACGAACGCAAACCCCGCCGTCAGGATTCCGCGCCCGTCGCCGAAGACCAGCCGATCACCATCGCCATCGATTCCGATCAGCAGGTCGGCGTTCGTTTCCTTCGCAAGCGCCACCGCGCCATCCATCTTGCCCTGGCTGGTTGGGTTCGGCGATCCGGTCGGGAAGGTTCCGTCGGGGATCAGGCGTAATGCGCGAACGCTCGCGCCCGCGCGTTCCAGCACGCGCAGGATCTCCGGCCCGCACGAGCCGTTGAACGCGTCGATCACCACCGACAACCCCGCCAGCGATCCCGCCGCTACGCCGGCGGTCTTGAGGCTGAAATCAAGGTACTCCTCCGCGAAGTCGATCAGCGTTAGCTTCCCTCGCGTACGCTTCGGCAGATGCGCCGGGGAATGGTACAGCTCGCGCACGCGGCGCAGGCCGCCCAAGGGTCCGCAGTCGTAGCCGATCGCGTGGACGCAGGGCACGGTGAACTTCACGCCCACGTACTGAGCGGGATTGTGCGATGCGGTGACCGTCAATCCCATCGTCGCGTGCTGCTCCTGCGAGATGCGCAGCGTGTTGAAGTAGCTGTGCGGCGTCGAGATGGGGGACGGATTGACGTACACGTCAAACCCCGCTTCCAGCGCCGTCTCCACCCCGATCTCCATCACCCGACCCGCCGCCAGACGCGCATCGCGACCGAACGTCACCGCCTTGATTCCCAGCTCGTAGCCGTACAGCAACGTCGACTCAAACAGCCGCTTCACCTCCGCGTCGCTGAACTCGGCGGATTCCCAGCGGGCGTCGTACACTTTAATCGGGTCTCGCTTCATAAAATGCATCCTATTCGGAACAAAAAGACTGTAAAGTCCTTTGATCGCCTTGCGACCATCGGGTCGATTTGCCAATGTAGCATGCTACCTTCGCGCTACATTCCCGTTCGGACCTCCGGTCTTCGATAACTGTCTCAACGGCCATTGGTTACGATGTTCAGCACGTTCGTCGTCAACTGCGCGCCCTTTCGATAGTGCTACATTTGCTACATCCCCATGAAGCCGCGAGGCGTGCCCCGCGCGTCCCCGAAGCGGGCACGCAAAACACGCCCGTGGTCAACTCTCCACCCGCACCCACCGAACCTCCCGACCCTCCCGACCCGCAACGGCGACCGCGTCGGTCTGCTTCGTCGTGGGAGATTCGGGCCACGGGAAGGTGGCGCAGCCCACGTGCCCGCGTCGATGAAACGCGGGGTCGTGAACTTCGCCCGGCGTGCGGAGGGTCCAGCACGCGACGCGCGCGGAGCCTCCATAAAGACCCGCGCGCTGCGCGTTTGTCATGACAACGGCGCAGCGCGCAACGAAAAATCTGAGGGAAATTTCATGAAACGACCGACGATCGCTTGAGCCGTTTCCGAAACGATCACCGCGTCGGCGAGGGGCGTGCGCTAAGCGGCGACTTCCTGTTTGAGGACGATGTCGTACATCTCCTCGGCGGTTTTGGCGTTGTTCATGGCGAAGCGGAACTTGTCGCTGGTCATCAGGCGCGAGATCGCGGCGA
>JBBQQZ010000308.1:0-4784 GCA_038215325.1 Tepidisphaerales bacterium
ATTCTGGACGAAGACCGCATTATCCAGCAATCGCTGGGGCAGTTTCTCCGCCGCGAGGGGTATGAGGTCCGCACGACCGATAACGTGGCGACCGCCATGTCGGAGCTGGAAAGCGGCGCGATCGACGTGGTGCTGGCGGACATCAATCTCCCCGGCGTGAAGCCCGCCGAACTGCTGCGCGAAATCCGCAGCCGGCACCCGCAGGTGATCGTCATTGTCGTCACGTCGTACGGTTCGATCGAAAACGCGGTCGAGGCCACCAAACTGGGCGCGTTTGATTACCTCACCAAGCCGATCGTGGATGACGAAATCCGCACGATCGTCGATAAGGCCGTGCGTCAGCAGGCGTTGTTGGCGGAGAACTTTGCGCTCAAGGCGCAGCTCGATCATCGCTTCGGTCTCGACAACATCATCGGCCGGGATCACCGGATGCAGCGGGTGTATGACCTCGTCGATGCCGTCGCGGACGGCCGTACGACGGTGCTGATCGTGGGCGAATCGGGAACTGGTAAATCGATGCTCGCCCGCGCGATCCACCGCCGCAGCCCGCGGCGCGATAAGGCGTTTGTCGAAATCTCCTGCGGCGCGCTGCCCGAAACGCTGCTGGAATCCGAACTGTTCGGCCACGTCAAAGGCAGCTTCACCGGTGCCCACGCCGACAAGCCCGGCCGATTCCTCACCGCAGATAGCGGCACGCTGTTCCTCGACGAAATCAACTCCGCGCCACTGTCGATGCAGGTCAAACTGCTCCGCGTGCTCCAGGAACGCTGTTTCGAACCGGTGGGCGCGACCGAAACCAAAACCGTCGATGTCCGATCGATCCTCGCCACCAATGTCGATCTCACGACGATGGTCTCCGAGGGCAAATTTCGACAGGATTTATACTACCGCATCAACGTCGTCACGATCGCCTTGCCGACGTTGCGATCGCGCTCCGGCGACATCCCGCTGCTGGCCGAGCACTTCCTGAGGCGATTTTCGCAGGAGATGAATCGAAAAGTGATCGGCTTCAGCGAAAGCGCGATCCAGCGGCTGATCAGCTATCCCTGGCCGGGCAACGTGCGGGAACTGGAGAACGCGGTCGAGCGCGCCGTCGTGCTCTCCAAGCGGCCCAAGATCGAAGTGGATGACCTGCCTGAAACCCTGCAAGACTCCCCCGCCGCGCCACAACCCGCGCCGGGCCGAGTAGATGCGTACCTGAACGCCGTCATGCCGCTGGAAAAAGCGCTCGAAACCCCCGAACGCCAGATCATCGAAGCCGCCCTGCACCGCAACAACTGGAACCGCCAGGCCACCGCCAGCGAACTCGATATCAACCGCACGACGCTCTACAAAAAGATGATCAAGCACGGGCTCGACGTAGGCGAGCGGAACTGAGAATACCGAAGACGGATGCACCGCTGAGACGCAAAGGACGCGGAGATCGCCCGCGCTGCAACAGCGAAGTCTTGCGTATCTGTGTCTCTCTTTTGGGCATTGCTGGCAGGTCTCATCTGCTGACTTGAGGCGATCTCCGCGTTCTCAGCGTCTCTGCGGTCAATCATTTCTGCCTGAAACTTGATAAACTGAAGGATATGGACGACCAGCGAACAGCCTTGATCACCGGCGGCGCCAAGCGGGTTGGCCGGGCGATTGTGGAGCGCCTTGCGAAAGCGGGGTTTCGCGTGCTGTTCACGTTTCGGCAAAGCGGTGCCGACGCCGGATCGGTGGCGAACCAGATTACGTCAGCAGGCGGGAGCGCCGACTGCTTGCAGGTGGATCTGGAATCCGCTGACGCCGTCGCGACGATCGCGGCGTGGGTGCGGGCGACAACGTCGCGGCTTGATGTACTGGTCAACAACGCCTCGCTCTACCTCCCCGATCGCGAAGCAAATCTCATCGAACTCTCGCGCCGCCACCAGCGGGTGAACTTTGAAGTCCCGCTGCAACTGACGCACACCCTCTCGCCGCTGCTGAAAGGCGCGCGCGGGCACGTCGTGAACATGCTGGATGTGATGGCCGAGAAGCCGATGCCGGGGTACGCGACCTACTGCGCCAGCAAGGCCGCGCTCGCTAACGCCACGCTGGGGTTGGCGCGTGAACTGGCACCGGAGGTGACCGTTAACGGCATCGCACCCGGCGTTGTCGATTGGCCTGACGACATGCCGCTGGATGATCGCGAGAAGTACCTGCTTAAAGTCCCCCTCCGCCGCGCCGGCACGCCCCAGGACGCCGCCAACCTCGTCCATTTCCTCGCCACCGAAGGCACCTACATCACCGGCCAATCCATCCGCCTCGACGGCGGCAGGTCGATCGCCTGAACCGATCTCAATCCCGGGGGCGTGCAAGCGTTTCACAGGGGCCGGTGGTTCGGCGTAAAGTGTTCCAGCTTCTTCAAACAGGGAACGTCATGAAACATCCGAGCATTCGTCGTATCGTCGCGGCCACTCTCGCGTCCGCGCTGGCAATGTGCAGCGGTGCGCAGGCACAGGAACTTGACGCCAAGGCACAGGCGATCGTCGACAAGGGTCTGGCCTATCTCAAGGCGAACCAGCAGCCCGATGGCGGTTGGCAGGTGAACGATAAGGAACCGCCGGCGTTCACCGCAATCGTGCTGCGGGCGTTCGTGCAGGATAAGAATTTCAACTCCAAGACCGATTTCGTCGCCCGGGGCTTCGACAAGCTCCTGAGCTACCAGGCGACCGACGGCGGGATCTATAAGGACCTGCTGGCCAACTACAACACCGCCATCGCCGTCAGCACATTGGTGAAGGCGAACGATCCGGCGTTCAAGCCGCAGATCGATAAGGCGGTCGATTATCTCAAGCGGCTACAGTGGACCGAAGAGACGAAGCCGGAGTTCGTCGATCCGAAAGAACAGAACACCGGCAAGCAGGTGGTGAGGGGTTCCGAAGACCCCTTCTACGGTGGCTGGGGCTACGGCGGACGATCGCGCGGGCCGGGTAGGCCGGACCTGTCAAACGCGCAACTGGCGCTCGAAGCGCTGCACGACGCGGGACTGGCAAAGGACGATCCGGTCTACCAACGCGCGATCCAGTTCGTCAGCCGTTGCCAGAACTACAGCGAAACCAACGACCAAAAATGGGCCGGCAACGACGGCGGGTTCGCGTACGGACCCAGCGACGACCGCAACGGCGAGAGCTTCGCCGGCAGCTACGTCGATGAATCCGGCGAGCGACGCGTCCGCTCGATGGGAACGATGACCTACGCGGGCCTCAAAAGCCTCATCTACGCCGGCGTCTCCCGGGACGACCCGCGCGTCCGCGCCTGCTGGAGCTGGATCGGTAACAACTTCACCCTCAGCGCCCACCCCGGCATGGGCGACGACAAGACCCAGTGGGGCCTCTTTTACTACTACATGACCGTCGGCAAAGCCCTCCACGCCTACGGCGAAACCACGATCAAAACCGCCGATGGAAAACAGATCGACTGGCGCCGCGCGCTGATCGAAAAAGCCGCCGAAATCCAGAAGGAAGACGGCAGTTGGGTCGGCATCAACAAGTACATGGAAGATAAGCCCGTCCTGGTGACCAGCTACGTGCTCCTGGCGATCCAGGACGCGCAAGCGGATCTGAAGCTCAGGCCGGCGAAGTAACGAATGTGGCGTGACGAGTGTAGCGTGAAAAGAACCGAGTCCTTTCACGTCACACTCATCACGCCACACGTTTGGATCGTGACTCCTAGTTTACCCCAAGCGCTTTCAGGTTCTTCAACGATCGCTCAACGCACTCGAACGGGTCCAATCCGTTGCAGTTGTCCTGTTCGATGATGTACCACTCGGTCCCGGCCTTGCGGCAGGATTCGATGATGTGCGGCCAGTTCAGGTTGCCTTCGCCGACTTCGCGCATCTGCTGCTGTTTTTCGGCGTTGATGCCCATGTCCTTGAAGTGGACGCAAGGGATGCGCCCCGCCACCTTGTCCACCCACGCCGCGGGGTCTCCGCCGCCGTGGGTGATCCAATAGCAGTCGATTTCGAACCAGATGTCCTTGCTACAGTGCTTAATCAGCATGTCCAGCGCGGTTTCGCCGTCGTATTTCACCAGTTCGTGGCTGTGGTTGTGATAGCCGATCGTCACGCCCGAACCCTTAAACTTGGTCGCTATCGCGGAATAATCCTTCGCAAAATCCAGCCAGCCCTGCTTGGTGACGTCCTTCCACCCGAACCCGCCGATGGCGGTGTACTGGCAGCCCCAGAGCTTGTGGTTTTCGATGACCTGCTCGGGCGTGTCGCGCATGGCGTCCAGGCCGATGTGCGTTGCGCAGCAGGTGAGTCCTTCATTCTTCAGAATCTTCGCCAGCTCGTCCGGCTCAATCTTGCCGAGCGCGGAGCACTGGACGGCGTCATAGCCGATCTTCTTCACCCGCGCGAACGTTTTCGCGATGTCGGCAGGAGTCTTGGTGAAATCACGGAGCGTATAAAGCTGACAGCCAATCTGGGAGGGCATGGGGTTCCTTTCGAGGGGCATAACGCTAGGGCAATCGCGAGATCGATGCAAGCCGGAAAATGGCGTTCGGGCCACAGGTGTGAACCCGTGTCTTCCCGCATAGTGCGCTGCTCCGCACGGGTTTACACCCGTGGCCTTCAGAAATCACCGCTCGTCGCGGGCGTAGGTCTCTTCCTGCACTTCGTCGAGCAGTTTCTCGACCACGCGATCCGCGCCGATGCCTTCGGCGTCGGCGTTGAAGTTCGTGAACAGGCGATGTCGCAACACCGGCTTGGCGACCCAGCGCACGTCGTCGCAGCTCACATTGAGCCGGCCATTGAGCAGCGCGTGGGCCTTGGC
>JBBQQZ010000309.1:0-4779 GCA_038215325.1 Tepidisphaerales bacterium
CGACGTCACCAAGGCCGTGCTCGCCGGCGGGACCGTCAACCAGTTGAAAGCCCTGTTCCGCAAGCAACGCCAGCGGTATCTCCAGGAATCGGCCTTGGCGCGCGTGGAACTGGGTGACACGAGCGTCGAAGAAGTTTTGCGGGTGCTGCGTGGCCAGGCGAGTTCGTCGAGCATGTCGCAATCGCGCCCGCCAACCGCGCCGTCGCGGAAGTGACCTCCGGTCGAGCCACGGGCTTCAGACCGTGCGTCTTCCGTAGGTGAGTCGAATCAGACGCACGGGCTGACGCCCGTGGCTCTGGAAAAGATCAGTTGCTGAGAGTGATTTTTTATGCTGCTTGCAACCATCGTCATCGTCCTGCTGGCCGGCATCACGTACTACCACTACATCCAAGGCGGCTTCACGTCCGCCATCAGCGCCGTCAGCGCGCTGATCGCGATGCTGGTGGCGTTCGGGTACTACGAGTCGGTCCTGGTTCTCTTTCCCGCTGGCAGAATGGCGGATTTCGGGGCGGCGATGCTGCTGATGGCGATCTACGGCGTAACGTACCTCGTCCTGCGATTGCTGTTTGACGCGCTGGTCCCCGGCAATATCCGGCTCCCGCTCTGGGTGGATCGCGGCTTCGCCGTATTCTTCGGCCTGATCGCAGCGGTCATGGGAACGGGCGTGTTTGCGGTCGGCGCACAGCTTCTCCCGTTCGGCCCGACGGTCGGCATGCACGCCCGGTACGCCGTCCAGGACCGGCAAGTCACCGTGCCACGTGACGCGCTCGCCCAGTCACGCAACGATCTGGATTATCAGGTGCGCGACCAACTCGTCGCAGACGAACTCAAGCCCGGTGCCGGCTCCGGCCTGCTGTTCCCGGTTGATGACATGGTGCTCAGCATCGTTTCCCAGGCCAGCGCCAATGCGTTCGCCAGCACCAATTCGTTCTCGACCAATCACCCCGACCTGCTGACCGAAGCCTTCGCCAACCGTCTGGGCCCGGATGTCGGCGGCAAGCGGGTGATCGTCAACACTGAGACCGAGAAAGCGGTCGCCGTCGCCGCCTCGGGAGGCCTGTTCATTCTCGACGCCGTCCCCGCTTCCGGCGACACGGAAATCAAAAAGCTCCGGCCGAACGAAAAACTTCTGACGCTGACCAAGGACAGCAACAAGAAGATCGTGGTGATCCGCGTCCGCTTCTCCGATTCCGCCGCCGACCCCGACGGCTACGTCCGCGTCACTCCCTCCGCCGCCCCGCTCATGCTCGCCGGCGAGCCGGAGTATCCGATCGGCGCCATGACCGCCAAAGGGGAAATCGCGCTGTTCCGCATCGACGACCAGATGGTCATCTCGATGAAGGACCAGTTCCGCTCCGCCGACCTGGTCTATTACGTCCGAGCCGGGGCTTTGGATAAGGTGGCCCCCAAGGGCAAGTTCGGTGCCAACTCCGCCTACCTCCAGTTGAAGCTCTTCGGCCGGATCGATCTAAGCAATCGCCAGGCGGATGAAAACTGGACGCCGAACGCGGAATCGCGGGTGCTCGTTAAGAAGGCAAGCCAGATGCCTCCCCCCCCCACGCCGCCCGTTCCTGCGGCGCAACCGCCTGTTGCAAACTGACCGCAACATCCCCCTGTTTAGGGAATTGGTTTTTAGAAACCGGGTTTATTGGGGCTTTTTTCGCCACTTTGCCGCGCTCGCGCGGATTTCTGCGCCCGGAGCGCAGATTTGTGGCACAATCTTTTCAATAATGTGCCTCGTGATGCGTACTAAGGGTGGAAATCAGGCGAAGCCTGATCGGTCAAGGTCCGACCTATGAGCAGTTTGCAGTCAAATATTTCGTCCGCCTCAGCTTCGATCGATCTGCCCAAGGCGTTATTCGGTTACGAAGTGCTCCAACACCTCGGCGACGGCGCGGGCAGCCGCATCTATGCGGTCACCCACGCTTCCACGCAACAGGTATACGCCCTGAAGCACGTCGTTCGCAGCGACGAAAAGTCCGTCCGCTTTATCGAACAGTTGGAGAACGAATTTTCCGTCGGTAAGCAGATTCGCCATAAGAACTTACGATCGGTCATCAACCTGCATATCCATCGCACGATGATGCTCCGCGTAAGCGATGCGGCGCTGGTGATGGAACTGGTTGACGGTATCCCGCTGGACGTTCGCCTGCCCCGGCGGATCAGCGACATCGTCGCGATCTTCATCCGCACCGCCGACGCATTGCACGCCATGCACGCCGCCGGTTTCGTCCACTGCGACCTGAAACCCGCGAATATCCTCGCCAGCGACAAAGGCAGCGTCAAAGTCATCGACCTCGGCCAGGCCTGCCGAGTCGGAACGTCCAAATCCCGCATCCAGGGCACGCCGGATTACATCTCACCCGAACAGGTGAAGCTGAAACCCGTTCTCCCGCAAACCGACGTCTACAACTTCGGCGCCAGCCTCTACTGGGCACTCACCGGCTCGAAGATGCCCACGCTCTTCACACTCAAAAAGGGCGAAAACAGCTTCCTCGTCGACAGCCAGTTGAAAACCCCCGCCGACCTCAACCCGATGGTCCCGGAGCAGCTTTCGTCGCTGGTGATGGAATGCGTCCGCGTAAGCCCCCTGAAACGCCCCGAATCGATGGCGACCCTCAAGTCCCGCCTCGAGGTCGTCCACCACGTCGTCACCAAATCCGAAGACGCCCGACGGTCCGGCGCGGCGTAACATTTTGTTACTTTATTCTTGCCTGCCAATCCCCCATGTAACATAATGTTACGCGGCATGAGAGTCATCAAGCGGCTTGCGCTCGAGCGATTCTGGCGCAACTGGCCCGACGCCGAATCGCCGCTGAGGCAGTGGTATCTGCTGACCAAGCGAGCGAAATGGCGAAACTTCGCGGATGTGAAGCGCGTCTTCGGACAGACCGATCTTGCGCGCCTCCGAAGCGGCGAGAGCGTCGCAATCTTCGACATCGGCGGAAACAAATACCGCCTCATTGCCGCGATCTCGTACACCAAGTCGAAGGTCTATGTGCTTCGCATCCTGACTCATAAGGAATACGACACCGATCAGTGGAAGAAGCAGCTATGAAAGCCACCGCCGACAAATCTCACGTGCTCGACAGCTACATGGAACTGGTCCGCCAGTTCCCGCTGCGGCCCATTCGGACCGCCGCCGACTACACCGCGGCGGAGCAGATCCTCGATCGTCTCGTCGCCCGCGACGAAGCGTCGCTTGACGCCGGCGAAGCCGACTATCTCGATGTGCTCAGCGATCTAATCGAAGCGTACGACGACGCCCACAGCGACCTCGATCACTCGGCGCTCAACCCCGTTGATCGGCTGAAGTCTTTGATGGAATCGTCCGGCACATCCGCCACCGGACTCGCCAGACTGCTCGGCGTTACCCACGCGCTGGTTTCCATGGTGTTGTCCGGCAAGCGAGCGCTCAGCAAGTCCAGCATCGAGAAACTGTCCGAGCACTTCCGCCTCGACCCCGGCTACTTCATGTGAATGCACGCGACCGAGCCGTGCCTCACCCCCGCAACGCCTTGTCCTGAATCGCAAACAACTCCTCGCACCCCTTCGTCGCCAAATCCAGCATGCGTTCGTTGATCTTGCGATCGAAGCCTTCGCCGTTCTCGGCGCTGCCTTGGATTTCGACGAACTTGCCGCCTTTGGTGTAGGCGATGTTCATGTCCACGTTCGCCCGGCTGTCGTCTTCGTACGCCAGATCAAGCCTTACTTCCCCATCAATAATCCCCACGCTCACGGCCGCCAACTGGTCGACCAGCGCCTTGCTCGGATCGTAAAACTGCGGGTCGTACCGCGCCGGCGGCGCACCGGTGAACGGTCGCTTGGGCGGCGGCAGTTCCTTGGGCAGTTTGCGGATCGCATCGACCATCGCCACGTACGCCCCGCAGATCGACGCCGTTCGCGTCCCGCCATCCGCCTGGAGCACCTGGCAATCGACCGCCAGCGTGTGCGGGCCGATCTTCGACAGGTCGATGATCGCCCGCAGCGTGCGGCCGATCAGCCGCTGGATCTCCGTCCCGCGCGAATCGGTGTGCCCCATCTTCGGCCACTGCTTCCGCTGCGGCGTGCTCGCCGGCAGCATCACGTACTCCGCCGTCACCCAACCGCCCGGCTTGTTGTCCGGCATCCAAGGCGGCAGGTCCTGACTCACCGACGCCGTACACCACACGATCGTCTTCCCCTGCGTCCACAACACCGACCCCGCCGCCTGCTCGGTAAAGTTCCGCTGAACGGTAATCGGACGCATCTGCTCGTTGGTTCTGCCATCATGTCGCATAGGCTAGAGATAATAGCCGAAACCGACCCCCGTTTCAGTCCCCCGCACAACGGCAGAATCGAGTGCGCTACCTCCTATGAAGCCTTGCCTGTCAAGCGGGCGGACATTCGGATTCCCTGGGGCGGATGAGGTCAGCATCCTATCCGGGTTGTCCGGCCGCGTCGGAACGCGGACGCAGTCCCTTTTAACTGATGCGGGGCGGCCGATTATTTGTCACGGGCGATCACGCCCCATGTAGCGACCGGCTCATCCCGCATATTCATACGCTCCAAGTCGTCCGAGCATCTCCGATCCCGATTCATCCAACAGACGTCTTCAATTCCGCTTCTTCAGATCCTTCCTTCGACCTCGAGTTGCCAAAGAACCCGACGCCTCATCGCGACCCCCGCGTAGCCGCAGGCTCGCCTGCGCATCCAACAGGCGAGCAAGCTCGCCGGCTACACGGAATACCTTCCCCAATTCATATCGCCGCGCTCGATAACCGATATGATAATTCCTCA
>JBBQQZ010000310.1:0-4775 GCA_038215325.1 Tepidisphaerales bacterium
TCATCAGAACTGGCCCACAAAAACATTTCCCTCGGGTCCAAGCTCCGTTCCGATATCTTAGGCGTTTGGCAGGGAGGATCAAGGACATTCCGTTCGGGTGGGCACCGGAAAGCGCTCGCGCGCGGCTGCGGATTAAATCGTCGTGACACCTCTATATCGAATCTGCACGAATCGACATCCGTGCAATCAAATGCGGTTGAGCCGCAGATGGACGCAGATGGACGCAGATGGACGCCAATCCGTCAGATAGGACCATGCCCGCACGGACGGTCAAGCAGCGGGTAAACGCAGCCGTCCGGCTCTCCGGAAAATGCTTCGTGCCTGTGCGGGTGTTGATCGACAGGATCAACGTTCACCTGCGAGGCTGGAGCAATTACTTTGGCCGGGGCTATCCGCGCAAGTCGTTTCGCCAGATCAACCGGTTTGTGCAGGAGCGATTGCAACGGCATCTGCGACGTCGCAGCCAGCGGCCTTATCGTTTACGCGATAAGATGAGTTGGTATGCGCAACTTCAGCATCTGGGCCTGCAAAGTTTGTAGGCCAAGTTGGGTGGAGTTGACCGTGAATGCTTTGAGGAAGAGAGCTATCGCGAGAGCCGGATGCGGGAAATCCGCCCGTCCGGTTCGACGAGGGAGACCGGCCCGGCATTAGGGTCGGGCAGGTCTCTACTCTACCGGTTCCATGGTCTTCTACGGTTTTATTCGTGTCGATTCGTGCAGATTCGTGGATCCAATCCGAATTCACACGGCCGCCGGGACGGACTGGCCTTCGTTGGCGCTGCGGCGACGGAAAGATTCGAGCTTCTCGCGGCATTCCTTGGCGAGCTGTGTGTTCGGGAAATCACGCACGACGGTGTCGGCGACCCGGGACGCCTCCGCCCAGCGGCTTTGGTGGATTGCGTCGGCGAGTTGGTCGCGGAGCTGGTTGATCTTATCCTTGAACAGGTTGCGGACCGATTCCTGCATCCCGGCGGCTTCGTCGGGCGTGAGGTAGAAATCGAGCTTGCGGACCACGGCGATCGCACCATCGATATCCTTGCCAGCGAGGCGATCGTTGTAGTCGTCCAGCAGCTTCTGCTTAAACGCCTGGCGACGCTGTTCGATCTCGTTGGGCAGTGAACGGACTTCTTCCACCGTCGGGAACTGCTGCTGCAACCGGTCCGCCTCGCGGGTCGCTGCCGCCCACTGCTGGGTCGACGTGTGCCGGTCGATCAACGCCACGCCCGCCTGGATCTGCCGGCGGATGTGGTCGGCGAAACGCTGGTTGATGTCTTCGCGAATCCGCTCGGCCTCCTGCTTGTAGCCGAACGCCGTGTCCATCTCGTTCACCAGCACCAACGCCCCTTCCCAGTCCTTACGCGCGATATCTTCGGTGATCGCCCGGCGGAGGGCTTCGCGGTCCTTGTCGCGGTAGGCGACCGACTTTGCCCGGTCGCTCAATAGCTGCGTGTTCTGGATCTCGTTGAGCATGACGGAAAACTGCTCCATCCGCTCGTAGATGGGCGTCATGGAATCGTTGATCGAATGTCGGACGGCTCCGCGGTCGGCAAATGCGATCGCGATGGGCCAGGCCAGCAGAACACCGGTCAGGCTCACCGCACCCGCAGCGGCCATCGTCCAGCCGCGGTTGGTCGCGGCAAGGTAGACGCCCAACGCGACCAGACCCAACGCCATCACGAAGACCACGGGGTAAACCCAAGTCAACGAGATCGCTTTTTTGTGTACGGCCGCAGGATTCGTGTTTTCCATACTCCACCTCGTCCATTCGATATGCAGTCAGTTTCGTTGATTGATAGTACGCCGAGTCCACCAAAACTTCACCGACTGCTCCGATTATAGCGCGCGGAGGCAAATAACGCTCTGAAATACGGTTATCGAAAGGCCGAAAGGAGGATCAGGAATGGGGGCGTGCGTCTGCGGCAGGGGTTTCGGCGGCGGGATGGGCCGGTTCGAGGGGGATTGCATTGATCCGCCGCTGCCGCTCGCCGCCGAGGACCGAGAGCATCGCGAAGCCCGCGAACAGACTAAATCCAAGCCAAAGCCATTCCATACATCATATGTATCGGTCCAAACGACCCGGGGGGATGAGTGTCGCGTGAGGGGTGTGACGTGAAAGTAGGCCCGGCTCGTCCTTCACGTCAGACTCATCACGCCACACGACTGGCCTCTGTTTCGATCGGACGTGCAATCCAGTATGGTCATCACCCATGGCACGCTTCCGTGATCTGGTTCTCATTGCGCGTGAATACGGGCTGTGGGGATTTCTCAAGCGGCTTTACGCCGAGATCAATGACGACAACGTCTTCACCAACGCCGCCGCCATGGCGTACGCGTGGATGTTTGCGGTGTTCCCCTTCATGATCGTCGTGATGACGCTTCTGCCGTACGTGCCGGACCAGTATCGCGCCGAAGCGACGAAGATGACTCGAAGCGTCCTGGCCGACTCACTGACCAAGGACGCCTCTGACACCATCATGGAACAGATGGACAAAGTGCTCAGCCAGCCCCGCAGCGGGTTGCTGTCGCTGGGCATCCTGCTGACGCTCTTTGCCGCCAGCGGGGGTATGAACGCGACGATGACGGCACTGGACCGGGCGTTTGATGTCGATAAACCGCGAAAGTACGTCTGGAAGCGCATCGTCGCGATGATGCTGACGATCTTCATGTGCCTTTGCCTGATCATCATCGTGGTGCTCATTCCGGTCGGATCGCTGGTGACCAATCTGCTGACCCGGCACGCGGGAAATTTGCCCGCATGGGCGCAGGATTTGATGGCCGGCTGGACGATCCCGCTCCTCACCGTCGCCCGCTACGTCATTGGCCTGACTGTCATGCAGATCCTCATCGGCGTGATCTACCACTTCGGCCGAAGCCGGCGCAATCACCGCATCCGGTTTTTTACGCCCGGGTCGATCGTCGCGGCGCTGGGATGGATCGGCACGGGCTTCGGCATGCGGATCTACGTCGAAAACTTCGCCAACTACTCCAAGACCTACGGCGCGGTGGCGGGGATGGTTGTGATGCTGATGGTCTTCTACTTCAACGCGATCATCATCTTGCTCGGTGCCGAGATCGACAGCGAAGTCCGGCAGATCAAGAGCGAAATCGCCAGCGATAGGAAGCCCGAAGCGTCGTCGGGTATGCCGCACGCGTGAGAACTCTCCCCCGCCCATGTACCCATGGGAGAGGACCGGGGTGAGGGCTCGAACGTCGATCGGCGTGCCGGCCCTCACGCTAACCCTCTCCCGGAGTACCGGCAGAGGGGATAAGACGTTATCCTTCCCTTCATGCCTGAACCGCTCGAACCACTCCGCAAGCAGATTGACGTGCTGGACCGCCAGATCGTCGAACTCCTCAACGCCCGCGCCCGGGTGGTGGTGGAGGTGGGGAAGATCAAGCAGCAGCAGAACATCTCGATCTACGCGCCCGATCGTGAGAAGGCGGTTCTGGAGAAAGTCCGCAACCTTAACGCCGGCCCGTTGCCGAACCGCTGCCTGGAGGCGGTGTACCGGGAGTTGATGAGCGGGTCGTTTGCGCTGGAGCGCCCGCTTCGGATCGGGTTCCTCGGACCTGAGGGCACCTTCAGCCACGAAGCGGCGATGATGAAATTCGGCGCATCCGTCGACTACACCCCGCTGGCGGATATCCCGGCGGTGTTTGAGGAGATCGTCCGCGGGCACATCGACTACGGCCTCGTCCCGGTCGAAAACTCCATCGGCGGCGGGGTGATCGATACGCTCGACGCCTTCCTCTCCTCTTCCGCCCGCATCTGTGCCGAGGTGCTGGTGAACGTCCATCACAATCTCATGTCCGCCCACAAGTGGACGGATGTTACTAAGATCTATTCCAAGGCGCAGGTCTTCAGCCAATGTCGCAAGTGGCTGGGTGCCACGGCGCCCGACCGCGCGCCGATCGCCTGCGATAGCACCTCCGGTGCCGCCAAACTGGTGGCCGACCCGAAACTGGGCGCCGGCGGGGCGTGCATCGGCTCGCGCAAGCTCGCGGAGATGTACGGGCTGTCGATCCTGTTTGAAAACATTGAGGATAACCCCGACAACGTCACCCGCTTCTTCGTCATCTCCCGCGAACCCGCCAAGCGCACGGGCGACGACAAGACCGCCATCATGTTCACCACCGCCCACAAACCCGGCGCGTTGGCCGAAGTGCTGGACGTCTTCCGCGACACCGGCATCAACCTTACCGACATCGAAAAACGCCCCAGCCAGAAAGTGAACTGGGAATACTACTTCTTCATCGACGCCCAAGGCCACGCCGACGACCCCCAAATGCAGGCCGCCGTCGAAGCCGCCCGCAAACACTGCCTGCAACTGACCGTGCTCGGCAGCTATCCTCGCGCGGTCGAGATCTTATAGGCCACAGATTGCACGGATCGGCACAGATCGAAACAGATAATTAAAAGCTAAACGAAGGCATTTTATCTGGGTCAATCTGTGCTCATCTGGTGCGTCAGTGAAACTGGTTTTGTCTTGCAGACTGAAAGGAGTTTGCCTTGGAATGACCCGTTTGCCAAGTAGCCGACCGGGCGTTTGATCGGAGTGATCCGGCGGGCGAAGCCCCGGAAGGCGAAGGCGCGAGCCGCAACGAAAGTGAACCCATACACAGCCTCGTTACGCAAAGTGAGAGCGGCCAATCCGTCAGATAGGACCAAGCCCGCACGGACGGTCAAGCAGCGGGTAAACGCAGCCGTCCGGCTCTCCGGGGTCAAAGGGGGCGGCGCGTGTCTAAAGACAACATCAGGAACTGAGAGATCTCATC
>JBBQQZ010000311.1:0-4756 GCA_038215325.1 Tepidisphaerales bacterium
CGCCGACGGGTCGGAGCCGGTCAGCATCTGGTTGCCGTTGTCCTGGTCCATCGACGCCTGCACCATGATCGGCAGGCGCTTGCCCGTGACCGCGAACGCCCGCTCGGCGGCGACGATCATGCACTTGACGATCAAGAGGTCCTGCTGCGTCTCAAACAGCAGCACGTCTGAGCCGCCTTCGATCAGGCCCTTGAACTGGACGAAATAGCTTTCCTCGGCGGTGTCCCAGTCGGTCATGCCGAGCGTGAGCAGCTTGGTCCCGCCGCCCGCGGCACCGATGACGTACTTCGGACGATCCGGCGTTTCGAACCGATCGCACGCCCGGCGCGCGATCTGCGCCGCAGCGACGTTGTTCTCATACACCCGATCTGCCATGCCCGCTTCGGCCATCACGATCTGGTTCGCGCCGAACGTGTTGGTCTCCACCGCGTCGCAGCCGGCGTTCAGAAACGCCTCGTGGATCTCCTGGATCACCTCCGGCCGGGTGAAGTTGAGCACCTCGGAGATGTTCTCCTGGTTCATCCAGTCGCGATGAAGATCGAACGTGCGGGTCTGGAGATTCGAGCCCATCGCGCCATCGAGGACGACGACACGCTCGGCAACAAGATCAAGAAACGGTTTGCGGTCGGCCATAGTTTTGTCCCGGGACGAATGCCCTGAATTCCATAGTAACAACTCTATCCATCTTAATCCATCCGTTTATGCGGATTGATGGATGAATACCGGCCTAAAACCGAACAAACGATTTGTTAAATGTTAGCATTAAATGTGTTTATCATTAGGAACGGGTTCTAAAGTGCCGTAGTATTTAGCCGATACTAAGCGTTGAGGAGTGCTGTGTTATGTTTGCAGAACGTGATTGGTCGGGCGTTTTCTGGGCTGCGATGATGCCGATCTGCTGGATGTTGGCCCCTATTCTGGCGTTGTTGGCGCAGCTGCGTATTCAGACCAGCGGTACGCTCGATGACCGCACCTTCCAGACGACGCTGTTCATGTCCGTCTTCCTGGCGCTGTTCGGCCTGATGGCGATGCGCATCCTCATCGGCCGGGCGATCGACGAGCACCGCTCCCGACAAGTCTTCGCCCTGGCGGCGATCACGCTGGTCGCCAGCACTGCGCTGATCGTCTACGGCGTCACGACGCTGCAAACCTGATGCCCGCTGCGTCGGTATACTGTCGGGATCATGAAAGAGACGGTTTACGTCGAAACGACGGTGATCAGCTACCTGACCGCGTGGCCGAGCAGGGATCTCGTTCGCGCTGGACAGCAGCAGATCACGCGGGATTGGTGGGCGCAAGACGCGCCGGCGTTCATGCTCCTGACATCAGAATTGGTGATCATCGAAGCCAGTGCTGGCGACCCTGCCGCTGCGGCCGACCGCTTGAAGGTTCTGGCTCCACTCCCTCGGTTGCAGATCAACCAGCAGGCCGTGGAACTGGCGGATCGACTCATCGACGCCGGCGCCATCCCGTCGATCGCAGACCGCGATGCTCTGCATGTCGCGGTCTGTGCGACCAACGGCGTGCAGTTCCTGCTAACGTGGAATTTTAAGCATCTCGCTAACGCGAACCTGCGCGATATGATCGTGGAAGTCTGTGAAGAGGCTGGTTACGCGGCCCCGATCATCTGCACCCCTGAAGAGTTAACGGAAGCATTGCCATGAAGAATGATCCGATCATCGACGAGGTACGCGGCGCGGGACAGGCGTATGTCGCCTCGTTCAAGGGTGACCGCAGGGCGCTTCTGGCGGATCTAAAACGCCGTGAACGTGAGTCACAGCAGGCCGGGCATCAGGTCGTTGCATTGGTTCCGCGACCGCCGCGCGAGCGTGCCCGGGCGAACTGATACACGGTAGTCAAACCGACGCCTTAGGTGCTGCGTCGGCGGCGGGTTCGATCGCGAGCTTGCGTGTTTGCAGCCAGATCCCGATCGTCCAGATGCCTGCGATCAGCGTCAGCCCCGCCGCCATCACGAAGGGGGGCCAGGCGCGGTTGCTCAGGTAGATCGAGCCCGCCACCGCCGGGCCGAATACGCGGGCGAGGCTGCCCATGCCGTGGAAGAGGCCGAACGCCGCACCCTGCTGCGCCGCCGGGGCGCTGTGGGCGACCAGGGACGACATCGCCGGCGTTTGCAGACTGCGTCCCAGCGCGTTGAAGATCACCGCCAGCACCAGCAGAAACAGCACCGGCGTGAACGACGACTGGGCGTACAGCAGCATCGCCACCGCGAACAAAAGCGGTCCCGCGATCGCCAAACTCCACTCGCCGACGCGGTCTTTCAGCCGGCCGATCAATCCGCCTTGCACGATGATAATCATCACGCCGGCGAGCATGAACGTCATCCCCACCCCGAGTTCCTCGAACCCGAACGTTTGCTTCAGGAACAGCGCAAAGACGCTTTCCATCGTCACGAACGCGAACATCGACAGAAACCACACCATCGAAATCTGCGCGAGGATCGGCTGGCGCATCAGTCGCACCGATTTCATCAGGTGCGAACCGGGTTGGTGCGTGAGCGGTTTTTTCAGCGATTCCGGCAGCTTGAAGTACGCCAGCGTCGCGGCCGTCAGTGAGAAGACGGCGGCGAAGAAGGGGGGCAGTGCTTCGTTGAAGTGCCCCAGCAACCCGCCGATGCCCGGGCCGAGCGCGAATCCGATCCCGAACGCCGCGCCCAGCAGGCCCATGTATTTGGCGCGCTGCTCGCGCGGCACGATATCGCTCACGTAAGCCTGCGCCGCCGAGATGTTTCCACCGGAGATGCCGTCGATCACGCGGGAGAAGTAGACGACGCCGAGCCCGAGCGTGAGGTTTTCAAAGTGCATCGCGGTGGCGACGCCGAGGATAATCGACGCCGACGTCGTCCCGAGCTGCGAAAACACCAGCACCGGCCGGCGGCCGATGCGATCGGAAAGCGAACCGAGGATCGGCGTGGCGATGAACTGGCAAAGCGAATACACGCTCAGCATCAGCGTCACCTGCAACTCGCTGGCCTGGAACTTCAACGCATAAAACGGGAGCAGCGGGATGATCAGTCCGAACCCCATCATGTCGACGAGGACGATCAAAAACAGAAGCCAGAACGCCTTGGGCGTCGTCTTTGACTTTTCAAAATGGGAGTCGGTCGCGGTGGACATTCGGTCGCGATGATAGCGGCGGGGAAGGATGAAGTCAGAAGGATGAAGGACGAAATCTTGAACGACCTCGGAAAGCGGTTGTCTTTCGTCCCTCATCCTTCATACTTCAGCCCTTGCTTCCCAGCGTCACCCACATCCCCCGAACCGAATTCCGCGCCGCGGCGTTGTCGATCGCGGTGGGGCTGCTGCTCTTGGGGATTAAGTTCTACGCCTACTGGCTCACCGAATCGTCTGCGATCTTCTCCGATGCGGTCGAGAGCATCGTCAACGTGCTGGCGTCGCTGATCGCGCTGTGGGCGCTCGCGCTGGCTCATACGCCTGCGGACGAGAATCATCCGTACGGGCACGGCAAGGTCGAGTTCATGTCCGCCGGGCTTGAAGGCGCGATGATCCTGCTGGCGTCGGTCTTCATCTTCGTGCGCACCATCGACGTGCTGCTGTTTCAAGAACTCGTCCCGGCGCGGATCGACATCGGCCTGCTGCTGATCTTCGTCGCGATGCTCATCAACGGCGCCATGGGCTGGATGCTGATCCGCACGGGGCGCAAGCAGCGGTCGATGACATTGGAAGCCGACGGGCTACACCTGCTCAGCGATGCGGTCACGAGCGTGGCGGTCATCGTCGGGCTGCTGCTCGTACGCCTGACCGGCTGGGTGGTGCTCGATCCGATCGTGGCGGTGCTGATTTCGGTGTACATCGCCTGGGCCGGCCTGCGATTACTCAAGCAGGCGTTCGGCGGATTGATGGATGAACAGGACAGCGCCGATGAACGCGTGCTGACCGAAATCCTCGACACCCACACGGGCCTCGACGGCGTCGAGCCGCGCATCTGCAACTATCACAAGGTCCGCCACCGTCACAGCGGACGATACCACTGGGTCGATTTCCACGCCGTCGTGCCGGCGCACCTGGATGTGGCGCGGGGGCACGCGATCGCGAGCCAGATCGAATACGAGATCGAAAAACGGCTGGGCGAAGGAAAAGCGACGGCGCACATCGAGCCGTGCATCAGTCCGGCGTGTCGGGTGTGCGTGAAGGATGAAGCTGTATCGCCACGGGTGTAAATCCGTGCGTGCTCCGTGTCGCGACGTGGAGTACGCACAGGTTTACACCCGTGGCCCCGAAAAAGTCGTTTGACGCTCGAATGAAAGCGCGATGGAGCGAGATTCCCCTCACGCCGACCCTCTACCCCGGAGGGAGAGGGAAGCGGATTACACCGGATCGACCGACTCGACATTCACGTGATAGATGCCGGTGATCTTGCCGTCGGGGTCTTTGGTTACTTTCACGGTGAGCGTGCCGGTGACGCGGACGAGCCCGTCGTAGAAAGGCACGGGATCGCCGGGTTTGGTCGACTTGATGAAGTGCTGGATCTGCGGCGGGCCTGAGAAGCAGCACTTGGCGATGGAGTAGACGAGGTCAAAATTATCCAGCCGCGGGCCGCTGGCGTTCGGGGCCCACATCTCGCCGATCAGGATCACCTTCTTGCCGTCCAGTTCGCGGTAGCGCGGCGGGACGTCTTCGGTCGTGCCGTGCTTCTGGTCGAACGGAAATGTGCTCATCGACTTCAGGTCCACCTCAAACGCGTCTCCTCTGGCGGTGACACCGTGCGTCGCGGCGAC
>JBBQQZ010000312.1:0-4738 GCA_038215325.1 Tepidisphaerales bacterium
CATCGAGGTTGTAGATCTTGGAAAACTCCTCGGCCTCGGTCATCGCGGTACCGGTCATGCCGGCCAGAAGGCGGTAAATGTTGAAGAAGTTCTGCAGCGTGATCGTCGCCAGCGTCTGCGTTTCGGTCTTGATCGGCACGCGCTCTTTCGCCTCGACGGCCTGGTGAAGGCCGTCGGACCACTGCCGTCCGACCATCTTGCGGCCGGTGTATTCATCGACGATCACGACTTCCATCTCGCCGCTGCTGCGCCCCCCGGTCCCACGCTCGACGACGTAATCCTTGTCCTTCTCGTACACCACGTGCGCCCGCAGCGCCTGCTCCATCAAGTGCGGCCACTCCATGTTGTTGCCGACATAAAAGCTGCCGACTCCCGCGGCGTCCTGTGCGGCGGCAATGCCTTCATGCGTCAGGTGAACCTGCTTGCGGTCGAGCTCTGTCTCGTAGTATTGCGTGACGCCCTTCTTCTTTTCCTCGGCGGCGGCGAGCTGTTTCTCGCCCTCGCCGCGCCGGGTGCGCGCACTTTCCTTGATCTCCTTCGATTTTGACTTGTCCTCATCGCCCTCGGCGCTCTTCATCATGCGCTTGGCGGCGTCGACCGCGCTCTCCGCCTGGTCCCACGCGCGATTCAGCTCGATTACCTTCCGCGCCACCGCATCGGCCGCGCGGTATTTCGGCGCATCATCGTGCGCGGCGCCGGAGATGATCAGCGGCGTGCGCGCTTCGTCGATCAAAATCGAGTCGACCTCGTCGACAATTGCAAAGTCCAACGATCCCTGCACCTGCAGATCGACGCGCTCCTTCATGTTGTCGCGCAAAAAGTCGAAGCCGAACTCGCTGTTCGTGCCGTAGGTGATATTGCACTCGTACTGCCTTCGGCGTGATTCGCCGCCGGGGTCCATGTCGGACTGGATGAATCCGACCGACAACCCCAGCGCATCAAACGCCGGCCGCGTCCAGAGGGCGTCGCGGCGCACGAGATAGTCGTTCACGGTCACGACGTGGCAGCGATACCCTTCCAACGCCCGCAACAAGCACGCCAGCGGCGCGACGAACGTCTTGCCTTCGCCGGTCGCCATTTCCGCGATCTTGCCTTCGTACAGCGTCAGTCCACCGATCAACTGCACGTCAAAGCACCTTGCCCGGAACGGCGGGCGGGATTCGGGATAGATCTCGCGGACGGCCTGGTAGACCTCCAGCGGAATCTCCACCGTCTGCCAGTTCGCCGAGCCCTGGATGATCTGGTCCTCGATCGCCGCGAACGCGTCAAAGCCGGCGTCGCCCTTGAGCTGCTCGGGGTTGAAGTTGTTCTCGGGGTTGAAGACGTTGCGAATGCCGATGTTGCGGTCCATCGACTCGCGCATGATCGCCAGGCACTCCGGGAGCACGTCGCTCATGCGGATCTTTTTGTGCAGGATCTGGTCCTTGATCTGCATGGTCCGGTCGCGAAGCTGCGCGTCGGAGAGCTGGACGACCTTGGCTTCGTGAGCGTTCACTTCCGCCACCGTCTTGCGATAGCGTTTTACGAGCCGGTCATTGCGGCTGCCGAATACTTTGGTGATGGTCTTTCCGAAAATCATGAGAGGTTCCGTCTGGGGATGCGCGATCGATCGCGCCAATGCGCCAAAAATAAAGGAGGGATCAGAAACAAAATGGCGAGCGGGCTTCAGCACGCAGGAGGCGGAAGGCAGTAGCGGAACGGATCGGGCAATTCCCTCTGGACGGGATGCGTATCCAGCTCCACGCGCGCCGCAAGGGGCGAGCGAGGCACGCCGAAGGCGATGCGCTGGAGGAGCGCCGATCGGGTGATCGAACGCGACAGCCCGACTTCCAGCCGGTCAATCCAGCCGGCCTTGGTAGACGACTTCTGCTGCTCGGGCACGGGCGTGCCCAGCGCGATCGCCGGCTGCCGCGAGGCAACCATCGCCGAAAGCACCACGAGCATGATCAGAATACGGCCGGTCATCAGTAGCACCATACATTAGACGATGGAATCAAGCGCGTCTATCCGGTCTGTCCGTCTCCCGTTTAGCCGGGCCGCTTGCGGCCGATCCCCGGGCCGCAAGCGGGCCGATCCTCGGGTCGCAAAGCGGGCAGGTTCTCGGGTCGCAAGCGGGCCGGCTAAACGAATACGACGTTCTGGTGCATTCGCGTGCGTCATGGATTAAAGTAACCCTCCACTGTGAGGACTCCCGTGGGGAAGACGCTTTCGCTGATCCTTGTCTTGCTGCTGCAACTGCTCGCAACTCCCTTTGCGCTATCAAAAACGACGATGGACGTCGAACCCGGCTACGACGGGCGGTTCCGGGCCGGGCGGTGGTCGCCGGTGTTTATCGAGGTGCAGTCCGATCAGCCGCGCACCGCGATCGTCGAATTACGCGTTCCCAACGCCTCCTCCAGCGCCATGACCCTCCGTCAGGCGATCGGCGTGGGCACGACCCCGCAGAAATACGTCCTCTACGCCCCCTTAGCGATGTTTTACGACCCCCTGCGGGCGACGCTGACCGACGCCGACACCGGCAAGCTGATCGCCGAGTGGCCTGCCCGCGACCGCAATGAAATGGACCGGGGCGGCGAGCAGATCGGTTTCATGGTCGTCACCGCCGGTAAGTCCCCGATGATGCAGGGGTTCCGGCGCAGCGGCCCCGGATCGACCATCGTCAGCCACCAGCGCTACCCCCTGCTCCCGATCACCCCCATCGGCTACGACGCCGCCGACGTGGTCGCGCTTAACAATCCAGAGTGGTCGCGCCTTTCCACCGACCAGCAACTCGCGCTGATCGCCTGGGCCCGCGCCGGCGGGACGATTTTGCTCTACCCCGGTGCCGAAATCGTACCCCCCGAAGCCCCCCTCGCCCATTTCCTGCCCGCCGACCTGGGTCCGTCGACCGTCAAAACGCTAACCAAGGACCAACTCCAGCGCCTCCGTTTGCCTGAGCGGTTTTCCTCGATCGGCGTCCGCACGCTCACCCCCCGGCCGGGTGCCAAAGCCATCCCCATGCCGCAAAATCTCCCCGACATGGTCGTCGGACAGATCGGGCTCGGGCAGATCGTCGTCCTGCCCATCGACACCTCCACGCTTCAGTTCAACGACAACGCCATGCTCCAGCAGTTCTGGAACGACACCTTCAGCGCCCTGCTCGGCCAACCTCCGCTCGCCGAAAACAACTACGGCTACTTCAGCGCCGACGGCGCTGCCGCCCAGACCGCGCTCGACCGCATCGGCGATATCCCCAACACCGGGTCGTTCGGATTCTCGTACATCGCGCTGGTGATCGGCGCGATGATGCTGATCGTCGGACCCATCGACTGGCTCGTGCTCAAAAAGCTGGGCCTCCAGCCGTGGACGTGGGTCACTACAATCGGCTGGATCGGCGTCGTCACCTGCGCCGCGCTCTACGCCGGGCAGCTTCTACGCTCAGGCGACCTCCACTTCCGCACCCTCCGCGTCATCGAACAAGCCCAGGGCCGGCTCGTCGCGATGGACGACGTCGCACTCATCTACGCCCCCCGCAGCGCGACCTACCAAGTAACCAGCGACCCCACCGCCTGGTGGCAACCCGTCCCCTCCGGAAACCTCTACCAAGGCTCCTCCATTGCGATCCCCATGCGCATGGAACAGACCTACAAAGGCAACACCCCCGACGCCATGTGGATCGACGTCTGGAACTGGCGCTTCCTCCACGGCCGGCGAAACGTCGATCAGGCGGGGATGGTGGAGGCGAAGCTGAAAATTCTCGGTGACCAAATCGTCGGCAAGATCGCCAATCGCTCAGATAAACCCCTGTTGAACATCGAATTACAATCGAAGTCGGGCATCGCAACCGTCCCAGGCACGATCGCACCCGGAGAATCAGCCGACGTTAAAGTCGTGGTTTACAAAGCCGCTGCGCCGGACAACGACGACAGCCAGGCAATGATGCGCCGCCTCGAACGATCCGGAAATATCGTCGATTCGTCCTACCCCACCCTCTTTTCCATCGCCGCCGCCCGGCGCACCGCCGCGGATCGGTTGATGAATACGGGAAACATCATCCTCTACGCCACCATCGAATCCCCCAGCACCGACGTCGCGATCACCAACCCCAACGCCATCACTCAGCACACCGCCATGCTCCGCGCGGTGATCGAGCCTTCACCGTAACCTCATCATGAGCGACCAACCCGTCATCGAAACCCGCAACCTCACCAAGCGATTCGGCAATCTCATCGCGCTGGATGACCTGTCGCTCACGCTCAACAAAGGCGACGTCTTCGGTTTCATCGGACCCAACGGCGCGGGCAAATCCACGACGATGAAAATCCTCGCCGGCCTGCTCGAGCAATCGTCCGGAACCGCGAGCGTGCTGGGCAAGAACGTCAATACGAGTGGCGACTTCGTCCGCAGGAATGTCGGATACATGCCCGATTTCCTCGGCGTGTACGACGACCTCACCGTCACCGAATACCTCGAATTTTTCGCCAGCGCCTACTCCATCCCCCGTCAGCAGCGTCGCAAGATCGTCGAAGACGTGCTGGAGCTGACCGACCTGTCGTACAAGCGCGACGCGCTCGTCGACAGCCTCTCCCGCGGCATGACCCAGCGCCTCAGTCTGGCACGCGTGCTCGTGCATGACCCGCCGATCCTCCTGCTCGACGAACCCGCTTCCGGGCTTGATCCGAGAGCACGCATCGAAATCCGCGAACTGCTCAAAGAACTCCAGCGGCTCGGCAAGACGATGATCGTCTCCAGCCACATC
>JBBQQZ010000313.1:0-4727 GCA_038215325.1 Tepidisphaerales bacterium
GGTCTCGACCTTGCCCTCGAGCGGCTTTAGTCCGCCCAGCGTCGGCGCGAAGCGTTGGCCGAGGATATTTTCGATGCGGACTTGGGCTTCGACGGGGAGCGTTTCGCGGATGGCTTCGAGTTCAGGATGGATGCCGGGGCCCATCGCTTCGAGTTCCCGCTGCGTTTTCTCGCGGATGCGCGGGTCGCGATTGGCGAGTTCCCGAGCCAAGGCATTGATCTTCTCCACCTGCTGCGGCGTTCGGGGGGCAGGGGCTTCGAGGGTTGTGAGTTTGAGTTCGATGCCGTCGTCGGTCTGGCCGATGCCCAGGATGCTGCCGTCGGCGAGGAGGATGAATTGGAGGGGCCGCTCGAACCAGCCGGTGTCGGCGGTGAGTTCTTTCTGGCCATTCTGGTCCACCAGCACGGCCTTGGCGTCCTTGCCTTCCGACCAGACCAGGAACCGGTCCCCCGTGGACAGCAGCGACGCGTTCGGGCGGATCGCCATCGCGATGTTGCCGGCCATCCATGACGAGATGAGCGTCGGATTCGTGTCACTCGGTTCGCCGGCGTGATAGATCATCGCGCCGGCACTTGTCGGCACGACCACATCCTGCTCGCCGAACCGCGTAGCCGCCTCCCAACCGCCGGCGTTGCGGAAGCGGTCGCGACGCCGATCCGTCAGACGCTCAACCTGCCCGCCATCCCTTTCGACGAATACCGAGGGCTTGCCCGTCAGCGGATACAGCACAAACAGCACCCGCTGCTTGACGATCTGCGTGTTGCCCTTGATCGGCTTGCGGAGGATATCCTGCACATCCTGCCCGTCCGGGTGCGTCACCCACAGCCGCCCGAACGCATCGAGATACACCGGCCGGTTGATGGTCACCTTGCCGGCGTCGTGAAGGTCGGCGGGGAGGTCCAGGGGCTGCGTGGTGGGATAATCGGGGTTGTCGGCCAGGATGATATCGAGCAGATCGGCGAGCTTTCGCGCGGGCGCTGTCGTGGGCGCGGTCGTGGGCAACGTCGCGGGCTTTGTCGCTGGTTGCGAGGCGGGGGGATCGGGGACGGGCGGCGTCGGGAAAAACACCACCCGCAGCACCGCCAGCCCGATGATCGCGACCATGAAGATCGCCGGATACAGATAGATTCTGGAAATGCCCCTGCGGCGCATGGTGCGATTAGAAATCGATCCTGAACAGAACGCAAACGCATACGAGCCCACGAATTCCCACAAGGTTGACACAACCGCCAGATCGTTTCTTATTCGCGAACCGGAGAACCGCCACACATGCCGCTTTATAAGTCTGATGCGTCGAAGCCGTTCAGCAACGCCCTTTTCCAGGCGCCCACCGCCGCGTATCGCGGGACGCCGTTCTGGTCGTGGAACTGCCAGCTCCATATCCCGCAGCTTCTGCGGCAGATCGAGCAGTTCAAAACGATGGGCATGGGCGGCTTCCACATGCACCCGCGAACGGGTCTGGCGACCGACTACCTCGGCGAAGACTACTTCAAGGCGATCGTCGCCTGTACGGACAAGGCGGAGAAGGAGCACATGCTGGCGTGGGTCTACGACGAAGACCGCTGGCCCAGCGGCTTCGCCGGGGGGCTGGTGACCAGCAATGAGCGGTATCGCGCCCGGCATCTGCTGATCACGCCGACCCCGTACGGCCCGGGCGCAACCGGGCTGGTTCGCGACAGCGTCGCGGCGGGGTCGCGAAATGAGAACGGGCGACTGCTGGCGTGCTACGAAGTGCGACTTGAGAATGGCTGTCTGGCGCATTCCCAGCGCATCGACCCCGATGCCCCCCCGTCCGAGGGGTGTCGCAAGTGGTGGGCGTATCTCGAAACGGCGCTGCCGCACGCGTGGTTCAACAACCAGACCTACGTCGATACGCTCAACCCCCGCGCGATCCAGGCCTTCGTCGAAATCACCCACGAGCGCTACCGCAAACACGTCGGCCAGCACTTCGGCAAAACCGTCCCGGCGATCTTCACCGACGAGCCGCAGTTCACGCGCAAACAGCACCTGCACGCGCCCGAAGACGTCCGCGACATCTGTCTCCCCTTCACCGACGACCTCTTCGATACCTTCGCGCAAGCCTACGGCGAGCGCCTTGAACCCAATCTTCTGGAACTGATCTGGAATCTTCCCGGCAATCAACCGTCGCTTGCGCGGTATCGCTATCACGACCATGTCGCCGAGCGGTTTTCAGCGGCGTTCGCCGACACCATCGGCGACTGGTGCGAAAAATACGGCGTTGCGCTCACCGGCCACATGATGGAAGAGCAGTCTCTGCACTCGCAATCCAGCTCGCTCGGCGAGGCGATGCGGTCGTACCGGGCGTTTCATCTCCCCGGCATCGACATGCTTTGCGACGCCCACGAGTTCACTACCGCCAAGCAAGCCCAAAGCGCCGTCCACCAGTACGGCCGCGAAGGGATGCTCAGCGAACTGTACGGCGTCACCAACTGGGACTTCGATTTCCTCGGCCATTTCGCGCAGGGCAACTGGCAGGCGGCGCTGGGCGTGACCGTCCGCGTACATCACCTGCACTGGGTGTCGATGGCCGGCGAAGCCAAGCGCGATTACCCGGCCGCGATCGGGTACCAGTCGCCTTGGTGGCAGGAATATTCGTACGTCGAAGATTACTTCTCCCGCCTGAACGTGCTGCTCACGCGCGGAACGCCGGTGGTACGCGTGGGAGTCGTCCATCCGATCGAATCGTACTGGCTCGTCTGGGGTCCGACGACGCAGACCCACGCCGAGCGATCCGAGCGCGAGCAGCAGTTCACGAGCGTGACCGACTGGCTGCTGAAGGGGCTTATCGACTTTAACTTCATCTGCGAATCGCTTTTGCCGACGCAGTCGCCGGTGACGCAATCGAAGCAGTTGCCCGTTGGGCAGATGAAATACGACGCCGTGGTTGTGCCCGCCCTGCGGACGATCCGATCGACCACGCTCGACCGCCTTGAAGCGTTCGTCGATGCCGGTGGAACGCTTGTTTTCGCCGGCGCGGTGCCGACGCTGGTCGACGCGCTTCCCTCCGACCGCGCCGCGAACCTGGCGGCGCGATCGCAGCGAATCGAACTGACCAACATCCAACTGCTCGCGGTGCTTACGCCGTTCCGCGAGATCGAATCGCGCGACAACCTGCTGTATCAGATGCGCCAGGACGGGGACGAGCGGCACCTATTCGTGTGTGACACACGCCGGTCACAGGCGGTTGATGGGGCGACCACGTTCGACGCTGTGAACCGCTTCACCCGGCCGGCGACCAGGCTGCGATTGCGCGGCGAATGGCAGGTGACGCGTCGCGACGCGCTGTCGGGAACGTGCGAGCCGTACGCCGCTTTGTATGACGCCGGCGACACGGTTGTCGAAGCCGATCTGCCTGCCGCCAGCAGCATTATGCTGACGCTGTCGCCGGGACGCCGGACAGAAGGCAGCAAACCGGACTTGCGGGCATGGAAGGAAGTTGGCCGGGTCAGTGATCCAGTGAAAGTAACGCTTTCTGAGCCGAACGTGCTGATGCTGGACCAGGCCGAGTGGCGCATCGATCCCGCCGCGGCGTGGGAGCCGCGTGAGGAGATGCTTCGGCTGGATAACCTCGTCCGGCGTAAGCTGGGAATGATCGATCGCACCGGACAAATCTGCCAGCCGTGGGCGGACAAAACGCCTTCGCCGGTGCTGGCGCAGGTGGAACTGCGATTCAACGTGCAATGCGACGTTCCGATCAAAGCCCCGAAATTGGCGGCGGAGTTGCCGGACGGGTCGGCGATCTGGGTGGACGGGGCGTTGGTCGGTGCGAAGGCGGATGGATGGTGGACGGACGAATCGATCCTCACGTTCGCGTTGCCGGATTTGTCTGCCGGGTCGCATGAGATTCGGCTGCGGATTCCGTTCAAGCGATGGCCGGGGCTGGAGTGGTGTTACCTGCTCGGCGACTTCGGGGTGCAGGTGGCGGGGCGGCATACCCGCATCGTCGCGCCTGTGCGAGAACTCGCCTTCGGCGACTGGACCCGCCAGGGACTGCCGTTCTATGGTGGGAACGTCACGTACCATTGCACGCTCGAATCCAGCGGCGCTGAAACCGCGATTGATGTGCCGCACTTCAAAGCGCCGCTGGTCATTGCGCATCTGGACGGCGTGAAGCAGACCCCGATCGCGCTGCCGCCTTTCCGCTGCGAATTCGGCAAGGTGTCCGCCGGCGTCCATAAGCTGGATCTGACCGCGTTCGGCAGCCGGATCAACTGCTTCGGCCCGCTGCACCAGCGCGACCCCAACGCCCGCTGGTTCGGCCCGGCGGCGTGGCGCACCAGCGGCAACGCCTGGGCGTACGAGTACCAGATCAAACCGTCCGGCATCCTTCAGGCGCCGGTGGTGCGCGAGCCGGTGGGATGAGCGTGGGAGGAGACAGGAGACAGGAGACAGGAGACAGGAGACAGGAGATTGGAGACGGGAGACGGGAGACGGGAGACGGGAGACAGGAGATAGGAGACAGGAGATAGGAGACAGGAGATTGGAGACGGGAGATTGGAGACGGGAGACACGAGACATGCCCCATCCGGCGGCGTCTGATGTCTCCCACTCTCGTGTCTCCCTGTCTTTCCACACGCCACCTGCCACACGCCACCTGCCATACGCCACGCGCCACACGCCACACGCCACACGCCACGCGCCACGCGCCACGCGCCACACGCCACACGCCACACGCCACACGCCACGCGCCACGCGCCACACGCCAC
>JBBQQZ010000314.1:0-4670 GCA_038215325.1 Tepidisphaerales bacterium
GGTTCTCCGGCGAGTTGAAAGTGTTGTTTCGATGACGCAAGAGTCTGCGCCATGCCTGTTGTCAGTCGGTCTGGAGGTTCCAGATGACGGAGCCGACGGATCGTACGTGTTCGCAGGCAACGCCTTTCGAGCCTTGGAGCTGATGAAGCTATTGCGGTTCGATCTGGTGGTGGTGGCGCCGGGCGGGGTTGGGATGTCTATCCCGCACCTGGTTCGGCAGATGCGAGTAATCGCACCCTGGCAGAAATGGGTGCTCGCCGCGAACGGAAACGTGAGCGGCGGAAACGAAGGCGGCCTGACGCAGCAGGACGAACTGGCGGCCCGGTGTAACGGGGCGCTGGCGGTCATCGACGAGGTGAACGACTGGTCTGAAGTCCGTGCGCTCGCCTCCGGCGTGCGCGGGCGCTCCAGACCGCCGGCCGCCTTGGAAGCTTGAGATGCATTGAAATGCCTCGCTTCCGTGCATCGGTCCGTAAGACCGAAGCCGGACCCGGGGTGAATGTAAAAACCGGCCGACACGGTGTCGGCAGGAATGTTTTTGGGAGAGTTTTTCTCGTGAGGTGTGTCATGTCGTCTACGGATTCTTATGTCGATCGTCGATCCAAAGGTCAGGTTTTTGCCACAGGCAACGAAGGCTCTATTCAGAAAGCTTTGGCCGCCAAGGCAAACGCGGTTCGTCGATTGGAACGCCAGGGGCGTCGAGCGAAATTTTCAGCCCGCCTGAGCGCCAAAACCGCTTTTGCCGCCTGAGTTGTCCGAGTCATCGTTCAGCGTTTCAGGTTTTTGCTTTCCGCGGAGGAAGCGTGCCAGAACGCATTCACAGAACGCCGACGCCTTCGAGTGTACGGCACGTGTTTGAAAGGATGTTTGCAATGAGTCAGATCACCACCAAGACTGTTCGCCCCGCGAGCAGCTCGTTTGCCACCAAGAACACCTCGGCGACCCTCCGGTCGGCGGCGCAGTTCGACGCGGCGCGTCGTAACCGCATGGCGATCTCCAGTCCCGAAGGCGGCTTCATTGTCAGCCCCAAGGATTCGTCGCCTGGCGTGATGTTGATCGGCGTCGCGATCGCCGAAGCGATCTTCGTCGAGCCAATCCGCTCCATCCGCCGCAAACTGCGTCGCGCCGTCTAATCGCGACAAGAAGCACACGCGGTCCCGACCCCCAAGCCCGCCGCCCTGCGGCAGGTTTACAAGGCTCGATGACCACCCCCGCCCACGTTCCTGACAGGCGTGACGCGGGTGAGACGATTGCGGATTGACACACCTTGCCCCGCAAAGGCAAGGAGAACTTGCACCCGATCTCACGGCGAAAGTCGTGAGGCGGGTTTGATAGAGATAGTGATTTGAGGGGAGCTTAAGCGACCAGCTCTCGGTAAATGGTCGCGAACAGGTTGTTCCTCATGCTTCGTTGCGGGAGCATGAGAATGACAGGTGAAGATGCATCCTTTGGGGGATGCTGCTACGGGGTAGTTGCTTTCTAAAATCCGATCAAGGCCGTCGGGGCCTGGGCTGGTCGGTACACACACGCTGCGAAAATCCAATCGATGCGACGGAGAATGGCTCTGCGCTAATTCGATCTCGATCCCTCGCTCCGGCGTCAACCGCCCGCGCGATCGCGACACGGACCACCACGCCCGCAACGCCCGATCGAAACCGACCCGCGCCCCGACATCCCTCCCGCATGCGAATCGCCGGACCGGCGACCGCGCACTCAAGCCTCGTGCCAACCCGCGCCAATCCCGTCCCGATCTTCGCAGCGCGCTGTGCAGCGCGTGAGCCAATCCGCTCACACCGCCTCACCGTGACTCGTGTTTGAACGTCCGTTCCCGTGAACGTTGTTCTGTCTGAAATATCGCGCCGGATGGTTCCGGTGCGGAGTAATGGTTAATGCGATTAGTGTAGTAAAAATTTGTTTTTCATTTTTTCCACGGTTCGCCGTGGTGGGAGATCTGTCATGTTGAGCAAGAAGTCCTCTATCGTGTGTGCCGCCGTCGCGGGAACACTAATGCTTGGCGCTTACCCCGTGCAGGCGTCACAGTTTATGAACATCACTTTTGACGGTGATACCGTTGGATCCGCGCCCGCTGTTGGCGCTTCAGGATCGCCTATAACTAAGATTGGTGCCCTTGGTGGCTATACGGCCACCGCCTACAACTCGCCGCCCACGACGGACAATGGCACGATTCTTGTTGGAAATGTTGCGGGCATGAGCAAAGCCGCTGTGCTCACCACCAATTCGGCAAACGGCGAAGTTGGGGCCCTATTCATGGACACCGCCGCCGGCCAAGTTTCCTCACAATTGAGCATCACGTTTGATATCAGCGTGTTGGCGGCTCCTACTGCGGCAACAGCGCAGGCTCCATTCACGGTCGACAACGGTCCCGATCAAGCCGGAGTATTGTTTGGCTTGCGCACGTATAACGCTACTGCCAGCCAGTGGGCATTCAGCTTCGCCGTCGTGCCCACCAGCGAGGGTGGGGGTCTGTTTGCACTTCGGGATGGCACAAACACGATCGTGAACTCATTTGGCAGCTACGTCGAAGGGCAGAAGTACAACATTGTGCTTTCATCCGACTACACGCTAGGCACCGTGGATGCGTATGTGGACGGCGTTTTAGGAGCGAGCGCGTACCCCCTGCGTGGCGGGGCCAGCGCCACACCCGTTTCCACCAGTGAACTTTTCATCTATTTCAACGGTGAAACCGGGTACGCCAATGAAGTCGCCATCGACAACATCAAGGGCTACGACACGGTCGTCCCCGAACCCACCACCTTCGCCCTGCTCGGCCTTGGCGGGCTGCTGCTGGGACGCCGGCGGCGCTGAGCGGGGAGCGCGTCCTTACGGGGTGGCGGCTTCAGCCGACGCCTCGGGTTGGAGCGATCTTAATTCTTCCCAATGACACCCACCGGCATTCGTCGTATATTTGCATACGACGAATGCCGGATGTCATTGATATCTCCTCGCTCGATTTCGCGTACGACCGCACGAAGGTGCTGTGCGGGATCGACTTGCAGGTCGAATCGGGCACCACGCTGGGGCTGATCGGGCCGAATGGCGGGGGGAAGACGACGCTGGTCAAGCTGCTTTTGGGCATTTTGAAGCCCGATCACGGGACCATCCGGCTCGCGGGCCTGCCGCCGGGCAAGGCGGTGGGGAGGGGGGATTTGATCGGGTATCTGCCGCAAAACCCGGCGTTGGAATCGCACTTCCCGATCTCGGTCCGCCAAGTCGTCACCCTCGGGCTGGCGGGCAAAACGGGGCTGCTGCGGTCGCATACGAAGGACGATCTGGCGTTCGTCGAAAAATTGATCGACCGCGTGGGCTTGCGAGAGATCGCCGATGTGCCGGCGATGGAAATCTCCGGCGGGCAGCTCCAGCGGGCGCTCATCGCCAGGGCGCTGGCGCCCAGGCCGCGCATCCTCATCCTCGACGAGCCCACCACCGGCATCGACATGCGCGGCCAGCGCGGGTTCGTCGAACTCATCACCCAGCTCAAGGCCGACCTCGGACTCACCCTCGTCTTCGTCTCCCACGACCTCCGCGCCGTGACGGCCATCAGCGACCGCGTCGCCTGCCTCAACATGCACCTGCACTACCACGACACCCCCCACCACATGCCCCCGGAACTGGTCTACAACATGTTCGCCTGCGACCTCCAGGCCATGGGCATCGGCGACGCGCACCACACCTGCGCCGTACACCAGAAAGTTGAAGCCGCAGATGAACGCAGATGAACGCCGATCGGAGAAATACGGAGTTAGCCACGAATCACACGAATGAGACACGAATAATACAAAAGAGACCTCTGAATAACCCGGTGATCTCTCAAATGTCATGCTGAGGTATTCCGAAGCATCTACTCGATGACGCTATTCATAGGCGTTCTTGCTACCGACAAGATCCTTCGGAGTACCTCAGGATGACCATTTGCGCAGTAGGTAAGGTTGCTCAAAGGCCTCAAAAGAATGAATTGCATTTATTCGTGACCCATTCGTGTCATTCGTGGCTAACTCTTCCGCATTTTTCCAACCGAGCGAACAGTAAGCGGGCTATTCCGCAGAGACCCCTAAATGCAATCCATCTTTTCGTATCATTCGTGTCCCATTCGTGTGATTCGTGGCTAACTCCTCCGCATTTTCCCATCCGCGTTCATCTGCGTTAATCTGCGGCTCCAACTCTTCCATGCCCAATCTCTCCGACCCTGCCATCCTCAACGCCTTTCTCGCCGCCGGCGCGATGGCGGTGGCGTGCGCGATTTTGTCGGTGTTTGTCGTCGCGCGTCGCTGGGCGTTCATGGGTGAGGGGATCAGCCATTCCGGATTCGGCGGCGCGGGGACGGCGTGGATGCTCGCCGTCGCGTTCCCGGCCACGTTTGACGATCCGATCGTGCCCTACATTTTCGTGCTCGCCTTCTGCTTCCTCGCCGCGATCGGTATCGGCTGGCTGAGCCAGACCGGCCGGGTCACCAGCGACGCCGCCATCGGGATCTTCCTCGTCGCGTCGCTCGCCTGGGGCTTTGTCGGGCAACATCTCTATTCACACCACAACGGCGTCGATCCGGCCGGCTTCAGCAACCTGTTGTTCGGGCAGATGCAGGCGGTCACCCGGCTATACGCCGTCGTCGCGTGCCTAACGGCGGTGATCGTCGCGGGGCTGAGCTACGCGCT
>JBBQQZ010000315.1:0-4668 GCA_038215325.1 Tepidisphaerales bacterium
CCGAACTCGGTCGTCATGTAAATGATCCACTGCTCGGCGAAGCGGGAGAGCCATTGAGACACCATCGCGCACGAGTACAGCAGATCGGTAGCAGCATCGCGCGACGCGGTCGCATCGATGCTATTGAGCGTATAGGTCCAGCCGTCTGATTCGTCAGGATGCCGATTCAGCACTCGGCCTGTCTCTTTCCGATCGATGGGTAGACTCGTTCCAGCGATTGCGCCGCTACCAAGGGGATTGTAGTTCGCAAAAGAAAGCGCAAGTAAAACCAGCCTTTGACGTGCGCGCCAGAACGCTTCCGCCCAAGCGAGCGCTTCTGCCCCGGCCGAGATGGGCTGGGCGCGCTGTAGGTGTGTGAACGACGGCATAACGATATCGCGTGATCTGTCCGCGAGATCGACGAAGGACTGCATCAAGTCCGTGCATTGACTGCGCAAGCCGGTCGCCGCTTCACTAATCCACAGCCGCACATCCAACGCCACCTGATCATTCCGGCTCCGCCCCGTGTGCAGCTTCCGTCCCGGCTCGCCGATGCGTTCGGTTAACGCAGATTCCACGCACATGTGGATATCTTCCAGCTCCGGCTTGAACCCCGCCCACTTCGGCCCGTCCTTATCAATCTCCGCCTCGATCTCCTTCAACCCCTTCACGATCGCTTCAAGATCCGAATCGGTGATCAGCCCGACTTTCGCCAGCATCGTCGCGTGCGCGATGCTGCCGGCGACGTCGACCTTATATAACCGCCAGTCGTAGCTCATCGATTCGACGAAGGATTGCGCGATGGCGTCGGTCGCTTCACCGATGCGCGCCTGCCAAGATTTTTGCGGGGTATCGCTCATGGGAGAAAGTATAGTCGCGATCCGCGCGAAGGTTTAGCCCGCGCCGGATTGCGCCGGGTAGCCGCGAGCTTGCTCGCGCTTCTCCATTCAGGAACGATCGAAGAAAAAACGCGAGCAAGCTCGCGCGTTTCCGAACGAAGAAAAACGCGAGCAAGCTCACGGCTACTCGGGAGGATGGACGAAGTCCCAGTGCTGGGGCGCGAGACCTTCCTTCATCGGATGACGCTCGACATACGCGATGGCGTTCTGAAGTTGCACGTCGTCGCGGATGAAGACCGACCAGCACCCTTTTCCCCAAGGGGTTGGTGTGACGCCCCCGTCGGAAAATTGGAGCATGGGGTTCGTTTGGTCGCGATTCATCTGTCTTGTGGCGCGAGCCTTCAGCATCGAAACGACCTGTTCGATCGAGCGCTCGGGTGCTCGCGAAGTGACGATATGCACGTGATCGTATCCGATCGCGCAGGCGTACAGTTGAAACCCAAACTCCGAACACGCCATCGCAAAGCCCGACGCGATCGAGCCCCGACACCGATCGTCAAACCGCACGGGCGGGTACTTCAGGTGCTGTTTGGTCTCGAGCCGCTTCTGTGCATCGTGCGGGTCGTTAGCGTAGGAGCGCTTTCCGGAGACCGTGGTCGCAGGACCACCATAGCGATACAACTCGTAGGCGTAGACGGAATCGGACCACGAGCCGCGCGGATCATTCGGAAGCCAGAATCCGTACGCGCTGAAGATCGCGCGGTACCAACGGATCATCATGCTCTAAAATATATCGTCCTCCCCGCGTAGCCGCGAGCTTGCTCGCGTTTTTTTGCTTAAAAAAGCGCGAGCAAGCTCGCGGCGACGCGCGGGGAATCAGGATATCGAGACGCTCTACACCAGCTTCTTCAACCACACCGACAAGAACGCTGTGCGACTGTTGCATGTGGGTCATCGTGCGACCGGTACTTGTCTCCGCGTTGCACGTGATCAAGCCCGGACAGGTTGAGGCTGTCGGCCCATAGGGCGGATCATTCGTATGAGGGGGAATTCATGCCGCTTCAGTTGGGGTGCCTCCTAACATCGTGCAGACCAACCAAGGAGTACGCTATGCCTCACGCCGAGAAAACGGACGATAGTCGGATCAAAGGCCCGCCACGGGTGCCCAAGGCGGGGGATGCTACAACGTCACCGCCTTTGTTCAGGGAGAACGAGATCGACGGTTCGATGCACACCGAAGAACCGATGGGCTCGGACCTGGCACCCCTGGACATCCACGACCCGGAAAAAAAACGCCATCCCCGCCCTGACGGCATCGGCGGGCTGATGCCGGCGGACAATCCGGAAGACAAGATCACCGAGAAATCAACCGGATAAGGATGTGATGCGTGTGGCGTGAGGAGTGTGACGTGAAAGGCTTTTGCAGCCGTCACGTCACACTTACCCCGCTAATGTGAGCACGCCGCTTTGATCACGCCGGACGTCTCAACGCCTACACCAATTTTTCCAACCACACCGACACGAACTTGTCGATGATCGTCACGACCGTTTCCACGCCCGCGCCGGCGCTGCGTGCGTTCGCCAGCGCGTGTTGATACGCGGGGTCGGTGCGGAGGTGGCTGACCGCGCTTTCCACGACCAGGTGCTGGTCGATCACGCGGGCGAGGTTCGGATGCCGCCGGGCGAAGTCGTCCCAGCGGATCGCGACCACGGCGGCGACTTCGGTTTTCAGATCGATGGACATGATGATGCTCCTTTATGAAGATGGGAAAAGGGTGCTGTAGGGTTCGCCGTGCGAACCTGCGGATTCATTTGTCGAAACGGAAGAGTTGTCGCTGGGCGCGATTCAATCGGTCGAGTTCGATCAGCGCGTCGTCGATCGCGGACAGATTGTCGACGTCGGCGTCGAACGATTTCTCGACCGACGCATCCCGCCGCGCCAGCGCCTCCACCGCGGCGGCATACGCCTGGCGGGCTTCGAGCAGCCAGGCGGTGTCGATCTGCTCACGCTGACTCGCGTCGGCGTCGAACGCCTCATCGAGCGCGGCACGATCCTTCGCCAGCAACGTCGTGACGAGTTCACGCCGCTGCTCGACCGAATCCTTCACGACCGACACGCCGCGTCGGGACTGTTCGATTAGCCCGAGCTCGGCATCAATTACCGGCGCGCATCCGCACGCCGCGATCGACACAAGACAGAGAGTGGTCATGCGTAAAAACATCTGATTTCTCCGATCGAATCAAAGATCACACTCGCCCGGTGGCGTCCCGCAAACCCCGTTCCTTATGGATAATGGCCTTAAGAACATTATCCATAAGGAACCGGAGGCGAATGCGGAGCCGGGTGGGGTGTGATGGGGTCAGGGTTGTGGCTTCTGAGCCAGAAGGCGCGAGAGCACGTCGGTGTTTTTTTCGACCAGGTCGATGAGCGCTTCCAGCTTCACGCCGTCAGACATGATGCGCTGGTGGGCGTCTTCGATCTGCTTCTCTCGCGTGGACGACGTTCGACGCTCCCACAGCCACATCGCGCCCATCAGGCCGGCGGCGCCGTAGCTGGCGAGGTTGTCGAGAACGGGTTGGGTTTCTGCGAGCATGGGAATTCCCTCAGAGTAGGGGCAGGTGGTCAGGGGCAAGGGGCAAGTGCGGAGAAGCGGGCATTCGTTTGCTTGCCCCTTGTCCCCCAGCACTTGCCCCAGTCGCGCAGCGACTACGCGCTGAAGCCACGAATCACGCCGTGCGCGGATTCGTTGCGCATTTCCATCGTGTACTCGCCGACGAGTTGGCCGGACTCGGAATCGCCGGTGCGGGCGAGGTTGGTGTAGTGGAAGCTGCGGCCGGCGAGCGGGAGCACGCTCAGTCGCGAACTGTCCAGCAGTAGGACCGTTCCGAGCGGAACACTGCGGCTGAGCACCACCTTGGCGACGCCGAAGTCGCTTTCGTAGGTACTGACGTTGTCGCGATACGCGTCGGAGTTGGGGAAGAATCGGCGGGTGCTGGAGACGAACGCGTTGATCGCTCGCTTCTCGCGTCCGCCGACCACGACCAGGTCAACCTGGCCGGTGCTTTGCTTCCAGATCTCACGCAGCGCGTAGTTCAGTTGGACTTCGGTGAGCGCCGTTCCCGCAGGGAAACCGCTCTGTCCGGGCGCGAACTGGTTCGCCGTTAGCATCGACAGGATACCGTGCATCGTGCGTCGCACGTTGCTGGACCCTTGCGGCGTCGCGTCGTTGGCGATCCCGTTGATCACGCTGTTCTCCAGGTCGCGAAGCAGTTCGCGCGAGCGCAGATTCTTCTGCCACGCGAGTTCATCGCGAATCCCGAGCTGGTTGACCGCCAACTCCGAGCCGCTAACCGATACGGTGGCGGTGAAGATCTGCGTGTAGTTTTGCTTTCGCGATCGGACGGAGGACCGCGCCGCGTCGGCGTCAGCGCCTTCGAGCGCGGCGTTGCCGACGATGTGCAGCACGGTGTCCTCTTCGATCGTCCCTTCGGTCGATCCGCCGTACCCGCGCGTGAGAGTGATCGTTCCGGCACCGGTGTTGATCGCGCTGACGAGCGCGAGTTCGGTTGTGCCTTCGACGCGTACGATGTCGCCGACGCGGAACCGCGCGACGTTGGTGACGCCGAAGGTGTTGCCCGACGGGTTGGAGGTGACGGTGTCGTAGTTGGGCACGAGCGAGTCTTCGAGCCACTCGTGGACGGTGGATCGCGCCGGCCGCTGGGCGTCGCCGAGCGCGTCGAGCAACGGGGTTTCATGAGGCGAGTTGATCGCGACCAGGTCGCTCACGTCCTCAGCAATTTCAGGCAAAGTCGAACCGGCGGTATAAGTGCATTTTCCAGAGAAAGACAT
>JBBQQZ010000316.1:0-4659 GCA_038215325.1 Tepidisphaerales bacterium
GGGATCAGGAATCGTTTCGACAGCGCCAAGAGCAGCACCGCGCTGGGCAGGAGGATCGCGTACGACACCGCACGCCAATCGAGATGCCTCATGCGCTCGGCATCGACGTGCGTGAGCGTCCAGCCGCTGGTGAGCAGGCCGAACGTGCCGAGCAGCCCGCATGCCAGCAGCAGCGGGGCGGCGATGCGTCCCTGGAAGATCGGCCAGAGGAGGAACATCGGCGTGACGAACAGCACCTGGCCTTTGAACAAGGTCCCGATCGCCAGCGCCGCGCCGGCCGCGACCCAACGGTTCTTCACCGCAAAGTACGTCGCCCAGATGAAAGGAGGCACCACCCACATATCCCCGCTCGGCCAGCCGTGGGCGCTGATGATCATCGCCGGACTAAACCACATGAGCAGAAATGCGATCAGCCCCAGCGTATTGGCGCGCAGCACGCTCCGACCCGATCGTCGCACGACCGCGGCAGTCAGCAGAAACGCACCGACTGCCGCGATTGCTTCCATCACGGTGTTGAAGCGGACGAAGAACGACCAGTACTCGCGATCGGATCGAAATTGCGAGTACGGATTCGTCTCGTGGTTCGATCCGATCCACGCGGTGTAAACCGCGAGCCGCGCCGGGGCGTAGTCGGTGTAGAGGTGGCTGGTGCGATCCTGGATGCCGACATCGTCATACGTATCCAGGAACGACCGGCCGCGGTCGTGCATGTTGTAGAAGGTCCAGAAACCCCAACTGTGGTTACGCCTGTTGTCGCCGATGAAATGGATGTCTTCGGTCGTATCAAAAAACCACTCACGCAGTTTTACGCCCGCCCACAGCGAACTGAGCGCGATGCTGGCGATCAGCACCCACATGACGATGGTTTGCCACAGCGGCATCGATCGATCGGCAGGCGGAAGCAAGGCGGGCGGGGGGAGAGCGGTCGGGTCAGCGGTCATCAAGTTCCACCCTTTTACGGCCGGACGTACACAAGCCTACAAGGAACACGAGTATCGCAAGCAGGAGCCCCCAGGCAATCCCCGGATGCGTTCCGCGACACAAGTACATCACGAACCCCCACAGTTCGATCGGCACGTGATCCCAAGGCAAAGGCGGGATCGCGGAGAAAAAGTTCGGCTCGATGCGGGCCGGGCTGGAGTTGACCGAAGTGTGGATGGTCGCCACGAATCCCAGGATCGTGAAGACGAGCCCCAGCAAAAACCACCCGCACCCCGCGACCAGAAACATCGCGCCGCAGGCGCTGGCGAACAGGAGATACCGGTCATGGATCTGCGCCGGGATTGCATAGAAGATCGCCCACGGCAGACACAGCGCCACGATCGCCCGTGCGTCGCGCTGGCGGAAGCGGATCGCGCCCATGACCGTGCAGAACACGCTCAGCGCGATAAAGATCGTCAGCAGCAGCGACTTCATCGTCACGTCGTTCCCGCCGATCGTGACGGGCCACGGGCCGGTGCTCGTGTTAAACGTCGCCAGCGTGTACGCAGGCAGGGTGAACAGCACTTCGTTGATGTTGTCGTAACCGTACGTGCGCAGGATGGCGGGGAGGTTCGAGGGCATCCCCATGACCATTCTTTCGTAGTTCCAGGTGCCCACGCCGAAGCTGCTCTGAAGCCAGTTGTCGTTCCCGCCGAGGTGGTAGGTCGCGAACCACACCGATCCCGCGAACACCAGCGCCAGCGTGGTCGGCCAGATGCGGCGAGTGATCAGCACCATCAGCATTGCAAACCCCAGCGTCTGCGATACCACCAGGATCAGCCCCGACCACAGCAGCTTGCGGTCCATCAGATCGAACGCGCGCGGCGTAGTATTCTCCGGAACCCACGCCGACACCGCCCACGGCAACGCGATGATCGCCAGCGAACAGGCGATGCCGATCAGCACCTTGAACATCCCGCGCCAGTCGCCGATGAACAGCGCGAACAGCGGCAGCACCCAGCCGACAGTGAGGATTTGCCCCTTCAGCCCCGCACCGATCCCCACGATCAACCCCGCCGCCAGCCACCAGCGGCGCAGGCAGCAGTAGAGCGCGAAGATGAAAAACGGCATCGGCCAAATATCCCACTGAGGCCACGCGTGGGCGTTGAACAAAATCAGCGGATTCAACCACGTCAGGATCGCCACGAGCAACGCGATCCACGTGCCGATCCAGACCGAAGCGGGGGGCGGGACTGCGTCCGCGCGTCTTTCTCCCTCTCCCTTGTACCCACGGGAGAGGGTTGGGGTGAGGGCCTCTTCGTAGGGTTCGCCGTGCGAGCCGTCTCCAGCGCGATCGGTTCGCACGGCGAACTCTACAACGCTGGGAATGCGCCACCGCGCCACATGCCGCGCCACCAAAAACGCCCCGATCGCCGTCGCCAGACCCATCGCGGTGTTGAAGTTCAGCAGCACCCGATGAAATTCCGCCGTCGGCTGGCGCTGCTGCGGCGGGTTGTCCGGATAGTGCTCGCGCAGCGTGCTCACCCAGTACGTCATCAGACCCAGCCTGAACGGCGCGTAGTCGATGCGTTCGCGATCGCGATCGGGCTTCCCCAGGCGCTCGTAGATGCTGAAATAACCTTCGTCATTGGCGCGTTTGCCCCAGCGAAAGCCGTTGTCGATATCGAAGTTAAAGCGGATGTCGTTCGTCCACTCCCACACCTTCTCGCGCAGCCACAGCCCGCCCGCCGTCGCGCCAAAGACGATCGTCGCAAGCAACACCGCGCGCCACACGTGCTGCCACCCCGCGCGCCGCGCCAGCGACCGGCTTCGCACCCGCCCCGCGACCTCCTCCGCCGGCTCTATCGTCACGCCATTCACACCGAACATCATACGGACTTTCCGGCCGATATAACACACGCCCCCGGACGCACTCGCGAACAACGCGAACAACGTGGACCGCGGCGCCTACCCGTTCCGCCGCATCAGCCGGTGCGTCTCGCTTGTCAGCGAAAAAAATGGGCCACCGATCGCACCGGTCAACGCGCCGCGAACGCCAGGCGACAAGCGAAGGAATGGCGGGATTGGCATCCCGCCCAACGGCCTGCCGATTCGGGCGAGTAGTGAACGAATCACACCAAGGCAATGAAGGAAGCGTTCGATGCGGTGACGCGTAAAGATCAAAAAACTATCCGCGTGCCCGTATCATCGCCGTTAGCCCGCCTATGCACCTCGACGCCGGTTTCAACATCGAAGATCCGTCGGTAAACAGTTACCCCTTCTTGTCATCGATCCAAAACACGGCAGGCCGCGCCTTTGAAAACGCAACGTAGACCTGCGCACCGACCACGATGTTCGGCTTGCTCGGCACCGGTACAGTAGCGTGCTTGGTTTCCGGGTCGACAATGAAAAGATTGAGCACATTTTGCTCCTCACCCTTCAGTGTCTTGTCCACTTTCACGGTCACCCTCAGCGCGTATCCATTGCGTGGTCGAGGGGCGGTGAATTGCAACTCCTCAAATAGGGTGTACTGCGCCGTCCTGACGCATTCGGTCACGGTCCCCCGGTACACGCGTGCGTAGTCCTCGAACCGACCATCAGCAGGCTCGCCCGACTTCACCTTGACGGTGCTTGGGCTAGCCCAACCCACCACCGCGAGCGGAAGAAGAACCGCGAGCAGACTAAGCCTTAAGTTCTTAAGAAGGTGAATGGGGTCCGTAACAAAGAGCGTCCTCACCGGAATGCTTTGGTTGATTCGAATGTGGTCCTCCGTACCCACCTCAGTTTATCCACTCTGGGCCAAATCGCGGGACATTCCCAGCGCCGATTTGAAGCCCCAACTGTAGCTCAGCGTCAGCACAACAGCCACTTCAAGGCGATCGGGGAACGGGTGGCGGGTCCGGGGAAGGGTCGTCGGAAGATCGCGATGGTGGCGGTGGCGCGTCGGTTGCTGGTGACGTGCTGGGCGATGATGCGGGACCAGACGCCGTGGCGTCCACCGGTTGCCAGCGGGCCGGCGTCGGCGTTGCCGCCGGGTTGATCGGAGAACGCGTCATCGGTCGAAGGAAGAATCTGAAGAAGCCGAATTGAAGACGTCTGTTGAATGAATCGGGATCGGAGATGCTCGGACGACTTGGAGCGTATGAACATGCGGGATGAGCCTGTCGCTACATGGGGCGTGATCGCCCGTGACAAATAATCGGCCGCCCCGCATCAGTTAAATGGGACTGCGTCCGCGTTCCGACGCGGCCAGACAACCCGGATAGGATGCTGACCTCATCCGCGCGAGGGAATCCGAATGTCCGCCCGCTTGACAGGCAAGGCTTCATAGGATGTAGCGCACTCGAAAGGGCGCTTTTGCCTGACCGCGAGTGCGCCGGCGCGTAACAAATGGCCGGCCAGTGGGTTAGGCGGATCGGCGGGCGCAACGGAGGGGTTACACCGAATGTAGCGCGCTACATTTGGGGGCACCGTAGAACGGTCCATATTCGATGCGAACCCCTCCGCAATCCCCCGAGACCGGCGATCCGGAAACGAGAACCGCCCTGATCGCTCAGGGCGGAGACGTCTGAATGGCACCGGCCGGATTCGAACCGGCGACCCGAGGCTTATGAATCCTCTGCTCTACCAACTGAGCTACAGTGCCCCAAAGCGAGCCGGGAATCATACCGTTTCCGGACGACGAGACAAGCGCCGGCAGCGAACGGGTCTGACAAAGGCAGACCGCCCGGTTTCCCG
>JBBQQZ010000317.1:0-4656 GCA_038215325.1 Tepidisphaerales bacterium
AATTCGGGCTACGGGTTGATCATCCTCGGGCCGATGTTCGCGCCGTTCTTTCTGCGTCACGTGCTGCCGCCTTTACCCGGAGAAGAGACGGCCAGAGGGTTGGTGCTGTTCGGCAATTCGATCGGCGGGGACGCGGTGTTCGCAGTGCTCACCGCGATGGGCGCACTGCTGACGGCGGTGCTGGCGCCGGTGCTGGGCGCAGTAGCGGATATCAAAGGGTGGACGAAACGCCTGTTCGTGCTGTTTGCGCTTTCAGGGTCGCTGGTGGCGATGACGTCGGTCTTCGTCGGCGAGGGCATGTGGGTGACGGCGGGGGTGATGTTTGTTGTGTCGAGCTTTTGCTTTGCCACCTCACTGACGTTCTACAACGCCTTCCTCCCCGTGATCTCGCGGCCGGAGAAACAGGGGAGTTTGAGCGGATATGGATTCGCGTTCGGATACCTCGGCGGGGCGATGGCGTTGGTTATTGCGGGGTTTGTGATCCTGCCGAACATGAGCATGCAGTACGCACTGGGGTTTTCCGGCGTGTGGTGGCTGACGTTCAGCCTGCCGGCGTTTTTTCTATTGAAAGAGACGCCTCCGCAAATGGCCGCCGGCGACCGCGGGCCGCTGATCAGCGCGGGGTTTCGCCGTGTAAAGCAGACGTTTACGAACATCCGGCAGTACAAGATGCTGTTCCTGTTCGTGCTGGCGTTTCTGCTCTACAGCAACGGAACCGACACGGTCATCAACATCTCCCCGGCCTACGCGACCAGCGTGATCGATCCGCCGATCACGGAGACGGCGCTGGTGAAGGTGTTTCTGATCGTGCAGGGCGTGGCGTTCTGCGGCGCGATGGTCTTCGGCCGGCTGAGCGACAAGATCGGCGACAAGAAGGTGATCGTGATGACGCTGATCGGATGGGTGCTGGCGGTGGGCGCGGTCTTCTTCGTGAAGACGACCGAGCATTTTACGTACGCCGCAATCGGCGTGGGCCTGGTGCTCGGCGGGGTGCAGGCGAGCAGCCGGTCGCTGATGGCCAAGCTCGCGCCGGCGCAGATCCGCAACGAAGCATTCGGGTTCTTCAGCCTCGCCGGCAAAGCGGTGAGCATCCTCGGGCCGCTCTGCTACGCGGGGCTGAGCGCCGCGTGGGGCCCGCGAATGGGCGTGCTCGCGGTATTGCCGTTCCTGCTCGCAGGGCTGATCCTCATCCTGTGGGTAAAGGAAGAACGCGCCGCCGTTTAGCCGAACTATCCACGGCCTGATCGACGGGTCGTGGACGACCCGGCCAATCCTAACTGACTGATCAGCCCGTTTTCTCGATCTGAGATTCGGACTTCTTCTTGCACAACCTTCATCTCTCGCCGATAGTAATCCTCCCTATGAGCGAATCCTTTCCCATCGATCTTTCAAAGCTAAAAACCATCAAACTCGACCCGAGCAAGCCCACGCTCACGGCCGACCAACTCGCGGATCTGAAGCACAATATCCAAATCTGCCGCGACGCGATCGTCTTCTTCACCGCCTTCGCCGGCGCGAAGGGACTGTCCGGCCACACGGGCGGCGCTTACGACACCGTGCCGGAAGTCTGCATCATCAAGGCCTTCATCGAAGGTGGCTCGCCCATCGTGCCGATCTTCTTTGACGAAGCCGGACACCGCGTCGCGACGCAGTATCTGCTCTCGGTCCTTGAAGGCGCGATGCCGGCAGAGAAACTGCTTCACTACCGCGAAGCCCATCATCACCTCCCCGGCCACCCGGAACGCGGCTTCACTCCCGGCGTCAAATTCAGCTCCGGCCGACTCGGACACGTCTGGGCGATGGCCAACGGCGTGGCGATGGCGAACCCCGGCAAGTCCGTCATCGTGCTCGGTTCCGACGGATCGCAGATGGAAGGCGACAACGCCGAGGCCGCCCGGCTCTGCGTCGGCAATGATCTGCCGATCAAACTGCTGGTTGACGACAACAACGTCACCATCGCCGGACATCCGAACGAATACATGCCCGGCTACGACCTCACGCAAACCCTCTCCGGCCACGGCATGCGGACCGAAACCGTTATGGGCGAAGACTTCGAAGCGCTCTACACCGCGATCGCTCGCGCGTTCAGCGATAACAGCCCGCGCGCACTGGTCATCAAACGCAAGATGGCACCGGGCATTGAAGGTGCCGAAGGAAGCCCGCACGCCCACGAAGTGCTGAAGCCCGAAGTCGCCATCAAATACCTCGAACAGCGCGGCGGGTACGAGAAGGCGATCGAACAGCTCAAGGCCGCCAAACCCGCCAAGTCGCCGCTGACGTTCAAAGGCTCCAGCGGCGCGGGCAAGAACCGCGACGACTTCGGCAAAATCATCAACGAAATCCTCGAAAAGCTGACGCCCGAGCAGCGGCTCGCCACCGTCCGCGTGTTCGACAACGACCTGGAAGGTTCGTGCGGCCTGCACCACATCCGCAAGAAGTTCCCCGAGGTTTTCATCCGCGGCGGGATCATGGAACGCGGCAACTATGCGGCGGCGTCGGGGTTCGGGTTCGACAAGGGAAAACAGGGTATTTTCGGGACATTCAGCGCGTTTCTTGAGATGTGCATCAGCGAAATCTCGATGGCGCGACTCAATCACGCGAACGTGCTCGCCCATTTCAGCCACTCGGGCGTCGACGACATGGCGGACAACACCTGCCACTTCGGCATCAACAGCTTCTTCGCCGATGGTGGACTCGACCACGAGCAGAAGGACAACACCCGCCTCTACTTCCCCGGCGACCAGTACCAGTTCGCCGCCTGCGTGAAGAAAATCTACGGCGACCCCGGTCTCCGCTTCGTCTTCTCCACCCGCTCGCCCATCCCCGATATCCTCGATGAATCCGGCAAGCCGTTCTACGCCGGCAAGGAATTCACCCCCGGCAAAGACGACGTCATCCGCGAGAGTAGCGGCGGCGGGTATATCGTCGCGTTCGGCGAGACGCTGTACCGCGCGCTCGATGCGGTCATCAACCTGAACGAAGCCGGCGTGAAGGTCGGCCTGGTGAACAAGGCGACGCTCAACGTGTGGGACGACGCCACCATGAAGAAACTCGCCGCCGCGCCGTTCGTGCTGGTGGCCGAGGGGTACAACGTCAAAACCGGGCTGGGCTCGCGATTTGGTTCGGCACTGCTGAAGTACGGTTTCAAAGGCAAGTACAACCACATCGGCACTCACCAGGAAGGCTCCGGCGGCCTCTGGGAACAAATGCCCCACCAGGGCCTCGGCTCCGACGGCATCCAGGCGGCGGTGAAGGCGCTGGTCTGAAGCTCTGTTCAACGCGAAGAAGCGAAGCGGCGAAGAAGACCCATCGGGTTTCTTCGCCTCTTCGTTTGGGGTGCGCACGCGAATCGTCAGGCCGATTCCAGATACGTTGGAGGAGCGAAAAGATTTCGGCGAAGCAGCGGCTCAGGCGATTGTTCCTCGCATAGCTTCCGCAGCCGCGTCATCGTTCGTGCGGCCTTCACCAGAAAAACCGGCGACGCAGTTGCAGGAATCTCTAAAGCCCACTGCGGCCCGACCTGACCCCGCCGCATCGCAAAGAGTTCGACCAGACCCGCCGCAATCGCGCGAATGGTGGCATCGGTCGACGTCGGAGGCGCGCAGTCGGACAACTGGTCATGCTGATCCAGCAAGTCCTGTGTCAGACTGCGCAGGCGCAACGCTTCCCCCGCCAGCGCCGCTTCAGCCAATTCATCAATGTGAACCATACACGTCCTCCCACAGATCGCCGAACGCCAACTTCGCCGTCAACTCACGACCGGGCTGCAAGTACCGCTCAACGCGCAGCCATATCTCCTGCTCACTACCAGATAGTTCCTGTAACAACCTTCGTGCGTCGGCAATGTCAACATCATCCCGCCACGCACACAATTTCATTGCTAACAGTTGCTCTATCGCGGGCCGGCGCAGGAGGATGCCAGGTGCCGAAAATACGACGGGGCCTTCCGAAACGCCAACCAGAAACCCCTTCGCGCCATCGTTCAGCCAATCATCGGGCCATCCCGTTTCCACTGCGATGCGACTGGCGAGATGCCGAACCTTAGCGGCCTCGCGTGGCGCGAGAACTAACACGTCAACGTCTCGCGTGGCCAACCTGGTCTCAAACACGATCACCATCAACGAGCCACCCAGTAATAGTAGCTCGATGCTCTCGTCCTGCTCCAGCGCCAACTCCCCAAGTCGCGTCAGTGCTGCAAGAAGCTCGGGTTTGCTCAGCGTTGCCATTGAACCTTCAACGGTAGGCGGTCTCAGTTGACCTGTCAGCGAACATCAGTCGATCCACGCACCCTGATCCTGCTCGCGCGGGACGTTCAGGATGGCAACTGGAATCGATCGCGTGACCGATTCGGTCAGCCGGTCGATGTGACGACGCAGCGCAGAGCGGCCTTCGTCGGTCAAAGTGATGTACGTGACCGGCTTGCCTTCGCGCGCCGATTTCTCGATCGCGATCAACCCCGCACCGGCGAGCTTGCGGGCGTGGGTGGTCAGGTTGCCGTCGGTCAGTTGCGTGTGGCGGCGCAAAGTGACGAAGTCCTGCGTCGCTTCGTCGCACAAAGCGGTCAGGATCGTCAATCGGCCGGGGTTGGTGATCATGGAATCGAATCGCATACCCTTTCGATCGGTTATCTGACGCGCGAATCTTGAAAAACTTTGG
>JBBQQZ010000318.1:0-4645 GCA_038215325.1 Tepidisphaerales bacterium
GCCATCACATGCAACACGTCACGTTCCCGTTGGGACATCGAAATCCGGTTTTTCTCCATCCACACAGTGGACCACGACCCGCCCAAAACCGGACATTTCTACTTGGCTAAGACCGGACATTACAACTTGGGTACGACAGGGATCGTGGCCGACATCGCGCGACAATAGCCGGGCGACGGCCTGTCACGCAGGCGCTAAAGCGGTAGTTTCGCCGCAGCCCAAACCCCTTGCCCCCGGCGGCATCCGGCTTACGATAGGGCGAAACCAACCGCTTCGAAAGGAAACACCTCGTGTCTATCGGCCGATTTCTAACCGCCATCGTTGCTGTCGCTTCGCTCTCGTTCCTCGCCGGCTGCTCGGAAGAGACGCCGACGGCGGGCACCACCGCAAAAAAAATCGTCGTCGGAACCGAACCAACCTTCCCGCCATTCGAATCGAAGGATGAGGCGGGGAACTTCGTCGGCTTCGACATCGATATGGTCAAGGCCATCGCCGCCAAGCAGGGCCTGGAAGTGGAATTCAAAGACCTGCCTTTCGATTCGCTCATTCCGGCGCTTCAGTCCGGGCAGATCGACATGATCGCATCGGGACTGTCCATCACTGACGAACGCAAGAAGGCCGTCGATTACAGCGACCCGTACATCGACGCCGGCCTGTCGATCGCGGTGAAGAAGTCCGACAGCGTCATCAAGACCTCCGCCGACCTCAAGGGCAAGTCCGCCGCCGTGCAGCAGGGGTCGACCGGCGCGAAGAAGGCCGAAGAATTGCAGAAAGCCGGCACGCTGAAGGAAGTTCGCCAATTCCCGACCGTCCCGCTGGCGATGATGGAACTGGCCAAGGGGAGCGTGGATGTCGTGATCAACGATCGCCCGGTTTCCGAAGCCTTCGTCGCCGCCCAGCCGGGCGAGATCAAGCTGCTGGACGAAGTCATCGACGCCGACAGCTACGGCCTGGCCGTCCGCAAGGGCAACACCGAACTGCTCACCAAGATCAACGCCGGCCTCTCGACGATCAAGGCCGACGGCTCGCTCAAGGGCATCAAGGACAAGTACTTCAAGCCGGCGATTACGCAGCCGACGAAGTGATCCGACCTGGGTTCAAGCCACGGGCGTAAGCCCGTGCATCTTCTTCCGCGTCTCACACGACGAACGCACCGGCTCACGCCCGTGGCTGCCGAATACTTCATGCCCCAGGAATACCTCCATCACCTCGGCGCTGTCTTGCCGGCGCTGCTCCGCGGCGCGTGGATCGCGGTCTACGTGGTGGTCGCCGCCGAACTGATCGGCGTGAGCTTCGGGCTCATCATCGCGCTGCTGCGGCTTTCCAAATCGCGATGGATGAACATCCCCGCGCTGATCTACGTCGATCTGATCCGCGGCACGCCGATGCTGGTGCAGATCCTGTTCCTCTACTTCGGCCTGCCCAGCCTCATCAGCGCGATCAGCGGGCGTCCGTGGAGCATCGATCCGATCCTCGCGGGTATCCTGGCGCTGGGGTTCAACAGCGCTGCCTACGTCTCAGAAGTCTTCCGCACCGCGATCGGCTCGCTCGACAAAGGCCAAACCGAAGCCGCCCGCGCGCTGGGCCTGAACCGGCTTCAGACGTTCCGATTCGTCGTCCTCCCCCAGGCTTTCCGCTGGGCGATTCCCCCGCTCGGGAATGAGTTCATTACGCTGCTGAAAGACACCTCGCTTCTCAGTGTGATCGGCGTCGCAGAGATTCTGAAGGAAGGTCAGCTCTACGCCGCCCGAACCTACGCGATCTTCCCCACCTACATCGGCATCGCCATCGTCTACATCGTCCTCACCCTCACCATCGCCAACGTCCTGCGATACGTCGAACGAAAGCTGAAGGTGCCGACGTGATTGAAGTCACCTCCCTTCACAAATCCTTCGGCCAACTCCACGTCCTGCGCGGCGTGGACCTGAAGGTGGAGGCCAATCAGACGGTCTGCCTGCTCGGATCGTCGGGCTCCGGGAAATCGACGCTCTTGCGGTGTCTGAACCTGCTGGAGCTGCCCACCAGCGGGCGAATCATCATCGCCGGACAGAACGTGACCGACCGCAATACCAGCATGACTGATGTTTGCCGCAGCGTGGGGATGGTGTTTCAGCAGTTCAATCTCTTTCCGCATCTGAGTGTGCTGAAAAACATCACCCTCGCCCCGCTCAAAACCGGCCTGCAAAAGCCCGCCGAGGCGAATGAACTCGCGATGCAGCTTCTCAAGCAGGTCGGCCTCGAGGACAAAGCCCCGGCGTACCCCTCCCAACTCTCCGGCGGACAAAAGCAGCGTGTCGCGATCGCCAGGGCGCTGGCGATGCGACCCAAGGTCATGCTCTTCGACGAGCCCACCAGCGCGCTCGATCCCGAAATGGTCGGCGAGGTGCTGGCGGTGATGAAGAGCCTGGCTCACCAGATGACGATCATGGCCGTCACCCACGAGATGAGCTTCGCCAAAGACGCCGCCGACCGCATCCTCTTCATGGACCAGGGCGTCATCGTCGAAGACGCCCCGCCTGCGGAATTTTTCGCCAATCCGAAGACCGACCGGGCGAAGCAGTTCCTCAATACGATCCACTGACGCCGCGCTAGACTCCGCCGCTCGCCCGCCGACGTGCGATCTCCGTTGCGTACCGCGCACGGGACGACGCTACCAATGGCAGGTTGCGCCTGGCACACCACGCACGGAAAAGCTTCAGCGACAGGTAGACTCGAAGCACCCGAACGCCCGTGTCGAGCACCTCGCACTCCAATTTTTCCGCGTCGGCGATCCATTCATCGAACGTGTCGTGAAGTCCGTCGCCGTCCTCGAAACTCGCGCGCAGCGCGTCGTACTCCTCGCGTCGATACCAGGGTATTCCAACTGCTGTCAACTCCATGCGGTGCTCCAAATGAAAGTGTGCGGACCCACTTGCACGATTCAAACTAACCCAGCCGCAGACGCGGCCGAGACCACTCACGCGCCCGCATGATTCCTCATCGCAATCCCGCCGGTTCAGAGTAAACTTACACGCCCGTGTACCAGACACAAGGCAATCGTATTTCGAGAAACTCATGAGCAAACTCACCCAATCCCCCGCGTGGCAGGCCCTTTCCACTCATTACGAAGCGAACAAGGACATCACCATCCGCAGCCTGTTCGATAAGAATGCGAACCGCTTCGGGCAGTTTTCATTGCAGGTCGAAGACATCCTGCTCGACTACTCCAAGAACCGCATCACCGCCGAGACGTTCAAGCTGCTCATCGACCTGGCCAAACAGGCGGGCGTCGATGCGTGGCGCGGCAAAATGTTCTCCGGCGAAAAGATCAACATCACCGAAGACCGCGCCGTGCTCCACGTGGCGCTTCGCAACCGATCCAACACCCCGATTCTCGTCGATGGCGTCGACGTCATGCCCGAGGTGAACAAAGTCCTCGAATCCATGAAGCGATTCTGCGCCTCAGTCCACAACGGAACGCACACCGGGTACACGGGCAAGAAAATTACCGACATCGTCAATATCGGTATCGGCGGATCTGACCTCGGACCCGTCATGGTCACCGAGGCGCTCAAGCCGTACACCGTGTCGGGCATCAAGGCCCACTTCGTCAGCAATGTCGATGGCACGCACATCGCCGAGGTGTTGAAGAAGGTGAACCCGGAGACGGTCCTGTTCATCGTCGCCAGCAAAACGTTTACGACGCAGGAAACGCTCGCCAATGCCGTCAGCGCGCGCGACTGGTTCCTCAAGACCGCCAAGGACGATAAAGCCGTCGCGAAGCACTTTGTCGCGGTATCGACCAACGCGAAGGAAGTCAGCAAGTTCGGCATCGACACCGCCAACATGTTCGGCTTCTGGGACTGGGTCGGCGGGCGCTACTCGCTGTGGAGCGCGATCGGGCTGTCGATCGCGCTCACGGTCGGCTTCGACAACTTCGCCAAACTCCTCGACGGCGCCCACGCGATGGACCAGCACTTCGTCAACGCCCCGTTCGAGAAGAACCTGCCAGTGATCCTCGCGGTCGTCGGCGTCTGGTACAACAACTGGTTCAACGCCCAGTCCGAAGCCATCCTCCCCTACGACCAGTACCTGCACCGCTTCGCTGCGTATTTCCAGCAAGGGGACATGGAATCCAACGGCAAGTACGTCGATCGCGAAGGCAAACCGGTCGACTACCAGACCGGCCCGATCCTCTGGGGCGAACCCGGCACGAACGGCCAGCACGCGTTCTATCAGCTCATCCATCAAGGAACGAAACTCATCCCCGCCGACTTCATCGGCGTCTGCCAATCCCACAACTCGCTCGGCCGACATCACCAGATGCTCATGAGCAACTTCTTCGCACAAACCGAAGCCCTCGCGTTCGGCAAATCGTCCGAGCAAGTCAAAAAAGAAATGGGCGACAAAGCCACCCCCGAGCTCGTGCAACACCGCACCTTCCCCGGCAACCGCCCGACCAACTCCATCCTCATCAAACAAATCACCCCCTACACCCTCGGCCAACTGCTGGCGGCGTACGAGCACAAAATCTTCGTGCAAGGCGTGATCTGGAACATCAACAGCTACGACCAATGGGGCGTCGAACTCGGCAAACAACTCGCCAACGTCATCCTCCCCGAACTGGAAGCCGCCGGCGCGGTGGCGTCGCACGATTCGTCGACGA